>JACDCM010000565.1 GCA_013817545.1 Gemmatimonadaceae bacterium
TCTCGATCCCCCGTCCTGCGCACCGGAACTAGTGGAACCGATCACGCGAAACAGCATCGCACCAGAATGTCGGTCATTGGAAGATGAGCAGCGGCATCTACGGCACATGGTGACGATCGACGTCCGCAGGCACGCGGAACGAGCGGGAGGATCCGGCGCGAGCGGCGGCCTCTCCGCAGGCGGGCTCGCGATGGCGCGTCGGCTGGGATCGCAGGGCGATCGCTACGCGCTGGTGGTTTCTAGCCCGCGGGAGCGTGCGCGGGCTACGGCGATGGCAATCGCGCAGCGGGTAGACGAGGTCGAGCCGATGCTGGCTGAAGTTCCTGACGACGCGCTCACGCAAGCGCAGTACGACACGCTTCGGTCGCAGGAAGACATAGCCGATCTGATTCGGTCCAGCAGTGGGACCTCCCGCGTCGCCGAAGAACAAGTCTCCTTATGGCGGCGGGTCGCACAGCGACTCAGGGATGGAGAGTCAGCGCTGCTGCTCACGCACGGCGGCAACATCGAACTGCCCGCCGTCGTGCTCGCGACGCGCGGCGGCGCAATCGTCGGCCCCCTGCCGCTTGGGTACTGCGAAGGCGTGCGGGTCCGCTTCGACCAAGGCCGGGCGATAGCGGTGGAACGCTTATCGGCGGAGTGATCCGGCACCGACCAGATCCAGGGCGGATCCGCGCGGCGGCGCGAGCTCAAGGCTGGGGCACAGTTCGCAGTCTGGTTAGCGGGTTGTCGTCGGTCTGAGGCGAATTGACCACGAAGGCGAGCGGCGATCCATGTCGCTATTACAGCGCCGCACGTCGCGCGGTTCCCGACTGCTTCTGCCCATGGGCCCGGCGCAGCTCGCAAAACGAAGGTGGCGCTCCCGAGTCCTGACGGTGGAATCAGATGGTCAAACTGCTTGACATGATGCGCCTACCGACTAAGAGCGCCTCGATTCGAGCGGCGCATCTCGAAGGCGGGCGTGGAGAGCGAGGAACGAGGCGGACCGGACGCGTCCTGTGGGTTCCCGACTGGCACGTCTGCGCTCGCCGGTAGCCGCGAGGGCGTGGAACTGAAGACCCGAATCGGAGGTTGCGGGCGGCCGTCGTCTAGCGAATCTGCGCAACAGGCGCCTCTCCGGGCGCTTCCGACGGCGCGCGGGTCAGCGCGGTGATCTCAAGAGCCTAGAGCCCACGGTGGCGCCTGCTACTGCGAGCGACAGGACGAGCAACGCAGCCGCAGCAGCGAGCGGTAGGACGATGAACGCGACTGTGACGCTGTCCACAGACGGCACAGAGGCGATCAGCGACGCCGCAATACCAGCCACGGTGCCGAGGCGAACTACCGTCGCTCGCGGTACGCCAGATCCGTGGGTGGTCACAGCGACTGCACTTGCGAAGAGTCCGACACTAGCCAGGTACAAGCCGGTTCCGAGCGCCGATGGAAGTTCGACGACCGGAGTCTGTTGCATGACGATCGCAACGACGAAGGAAAACGCCATCAGATCAGGTATGTGCGGGACTGCAGGTATTTGACGAAGAACCAGCGCAAAGGCCGCTGCGGCCGCGACGGTTGCGAGGAATGGCACGAACGCGGCGCTCCGCGCAATGGAGCGCCGCGAACTGCTGCGCCTCATCGCTGCCGTCCCGCCCCATGCGACAAGCGACCATCCGGCCCTGGTCGCGCTCCTTGCGTACCACCGTTCGCCACGCCCGGGATCCCCCGCTACACCCTACCTACACCCTGGGGGTGCAGCGCCGCGTCGACCACCCGTTCCCGAAGCGACGCACGCGGCTGTGCGGAAACCGTGGGCAGTCCGAGGGCCCTCGCCTCCTCTCTAATCCAAGCGCCGTACAGACTGCTCGCTCGCACGAACCGTTCCTGAAGGTTTGGCGGCCAGGAGCCGAAACCACGACCACGTGCGGTCAGGTCTCGCAGGAGCACGCGCTCGTCCAACTCGAGAATGAAAACGGCGGCAACCCGGTCGTCTCGGTCCCTGCTAGCGAAGGAACGCTGCGACGCCAGCCGCGGGCTCAGGCCATCGCCCTCGATCACGATCGGCAGTTCTACATGGAGGTGATGGGCGACGACCATCTCGATGCCCGGTGAGAGAACCTCAGTGAGGGCGATGAGTCCTGCACAGATCTCCTCAGGCGAAAGCTCGCTGAGATAGCCAGGGTTGTCGAATCGATGCAGCGCGGGGTGAGAATTCGCCGCTGTCAGTCGCTGCGCAAACAGCCGGAGGTCGTCAATGAGCTGCAGGGCAGCGTCAGACGCCCGCGCGATCTCGCGTGCGGTCGTCGTCTTTCCCGTGCCGGAGTTGCCACCGATCAGCGTGACGAG
>JACDCM010000566.1 GCA_013817545.1 Gemmatimonadaceae bacterium
TTACCAGTTGGGGAGCGCCGTCATCGTCACCGCTGTCGCCCAGTCCAATGTCCAGTACGGCAACGCTTCCCACCTGCTGGCGGGCGATAAGCAGTCCCCGTTTGAGCGCACCGAAGGTGAGGGTGACGTCGGCTGCGACGGCATGGTTCGTCTCGCCGGTCGTAGCGTCCACTCCGCTGGGAGTATCAAGTGCGATTACAATCGCGCCATGCATCCGGCGCGCGTTGATGGCGCTGATAGCCTCGGCGATGGCGCCACGCGGCTCTCCGCGCGCGCCAGTGCCCAGAAGTCCGTCGACGACAATGGTCGCCTTCGACGATTGCTCGCACTGCACCAGGGGGATCGCCAGCGCGCGCTCGAACACGGCATCGGGAGCGCGCGCCTCTTCTGCTTCGCAGACCGTCACCGCGATGCCGGACGCCGCCAAAGCTCTGGCGGCTACCCATGCGTCGCCGCCGTTGTTTCCAGGTCCCGCGTACAGCAATACTCCGTCCCTCAAGCGCTCGTGCCATCGACGCGCGATCTCCGAAGCGGCTGCCGCACCGGCACGTTGCATGAGCGCTCGTGATGGTGTTCCGGCAGCAATTGCGGCGCGCTCGCGGTGAGAGGCTTCTGCGGCACTCACGACGCGCACCACGGGTCTCACGCGAGCGCCGGCGACGATGGGCATAGCGCGCCACCTGCAACTGGCGTGCGTAAGTCCTGCATGTGGGAGCTTGGAGTTAAGGGCGCGTCAGCGACATCGCGCGCCGGCGCCGTGGCGCAACTGCAGCGTCATTTGTGCGAGTGGCTGATCGCCCGCCCAAAGCTGATCTCACCGTTGTCGATGCGGATGTTGAAGCCACACTCGGGATTGCTGCATACCCAGGCCTTGAAGGTGATCGGGGCTCCGTCGCGCCCGTAGTCGCTGAGAGGTATCAGTGTCGCCTCGGTCTTGCACTTCATGCAGCGCGGCAGCTCATTCACATCCATCGCCTCTTCTCCTCCCAAAGTACGCGCCTGGTCGCAGGTTCGGTCTCGCCACCCACCTACGCAATCTCAACAACGCTCCAGGGATACTCGTGCTCGAACGCGCGGTCGAAATCGAATACGTCATGGAATTCTTCCCGGCGATCGTTCGGCTGGCTGATCAGCAGTCCGAGCTCGACGAGGGTAAACACGACATCGCCAATATCGTTTGTGCTGCGAACCCCCCAGTGTTCGAGAACCATTCTCGACATGACGCCATAACGCTCGAGCGCGAGATCGCGACATGCAGCGGCCAGCTCGCGACCGGTGATGTGGCGCCGCTCAGGCAGGCGCGCCTGCGAGAACTCGAGCGCCGCGAGCACGAACAGATATGCGTGCTCCTGAAAGCGCGGCTCACGCGCGCGAATTCGATCCATAATGCCATCTCGAAACGTCAACAGCGTCACTCCCCAGCGCCCTCGCAGAAAGTTGAATGTGTGTACCGGCGCGTCGTTCACATCAACAAAGATGACGATGCGCGACGCATTTCACAACCGAGAATTACCGCGGACCAAGTCCGCTGGTCTCCTCCACTCCGGTGTAAAGCGCGTAAGCTGATGCGAGCTCACGAACATCACTCCCTATGCGAGCCGCCTCCGATTCGTCGCCCGCGCTAGCTATCGCCCTGTCTATCAGCGCGGCAATGCGCACCATCTCGGGCTGACGCATCCCGCGCGTAGTGAGAGCCGCCGTACCGATTCGAACACCGCTCGTGACAAACGGCGACTGCGTCTCGCCCGGCACCGTGTTCTTGTTGACGGTTATGCCAGCGGCTCCAAGCGCCCGCTCCGCATCCTTGCCCGTAATCCCGCGGTTCCGGAGATCCAGGAGCATGAGATGATTATCAGTACCATCGGAGACAATCCGGAAACCGCGCTCCATTAGCGACGACGCGAGCGTTTGCGCGTTCGCCACGACCTGATGGGCGTAGTCGGAGAATCCGGGCAGTGAAGCTTCTCGCAACGCGACAGCCTTGGCCGCTATGACGTGCATGAGCGGACCCCCCTGGATGCCGGGAAAGACCTGCTTGTTGATCGCCGCCGCATGCTCCGCGCGTGACAGTATCAGCCCGCCTCGCGGACCCCGAAGCGTCTTGTGCGTGGTAGTGGTAACAACGTCGGCGTGAGGGACAGGGGAAGGATGGGCGCCACCGGCCACCAGTCCCGCAATGTGGGCCATGTCGACTACAAGACGGGCGTCCACCTCGCGAGCAATCTCTCCGAACGCGGCGAAGTCGATTACGCGCGAGTACGCGCTGGCTCCGGCTATTATCATCGCGGGCCGATGCTCGAGGGCGAGCTCGCGCAA
>JACDCM010000190.1 GCA_013817545.1 Gemmatimonadaceae bacterium
TCTGGAACGCGAGCGAACCGTGTACCGAAAAGGCGAAGGCCCCGGCGTGCTGATCATGCACGAGGTGCCGGGGATCTCCGTCGAGGTGGCGCACTTCGCCCGGCGCGTCGCGGACGCGGGCTTCACCGTGTTCATGCCGAGGATGTTCGGCCCCGTCGGGGTGAAGACGTCGCCGCTCAACCGCGTACCTGAGCTCTTGAAACTCTGCGTTAACCGCGAATTCCATGTACTCGCCGAAAATCGGTCGAGCCCGATAGCGGACTGGCTGCGCGCACTCGCTCGCCATGTTCACGAGCAGATGGGCGGCCGCGGTATCGGTGCAGTCGGCATGTGCGTCACCGGCAACTTTGCGCTTACGCTCACCCTCGATCCATGGGTCCTGGCGCCCGTCATGGGGCATCCGTCCCTTCCCCTTCCAATCACCCGCGCCAAGTCTGCCGCGGTCCACGTGACGCCCGAAACGTTCGCCAATGCACGACGTCGATCCGCCGAGGATGGGCTGAAGGTGCTGGGTGTGCGTTTTCACGGCGACACGCTGTTCTGCAGAGCGCCGCGCTTCGCGACTTTGCGGCGCGAGCTCGGCGACGCTTTCGAGGGAATCGAGCTGCCCGGCGCGTCCGCAAAGCGTGCTCCCGAGCCGCCGCACAGTGTGCTGACCATCGGCCTCATCGATCGCGAGGGCGAGCCGACGCACGAGGCAGTCGAGCGTATCCTGAGTTTTCTTTCGGAACGCCTCCGCTAACCGCGAATCCGATGCAGAGTGCCTTCTCCTCACTCTGGTTAGCAAGGTGGGCCCGGATGGTCACAAATTTCCATGAAAGCATCTAAACTTTAGTTCGAGCGGACACGCTGAAGCGCGCGCTCAACATGGCGTTGATATGACAGGGCTGGTGTCAAGGTCTTCGTTTAGTGTTCATGATACTTTCTGCTCTTGGCTTTAAGGGTTGAGGGCTGGGAAGATGGAGACCGTAGGCGCCTGAGGCGGCTTCGACGATTGATCCTGCTGATATACGCCGGTCAGCGAGTTGCCATGCCGGAGCGGCAAGAATTGGATTCGTCGGGAGCTGGCTCATTCTGGACACGGGGATTCGGCCGAGCGATCAGTTGCCCGGTGTACCTCATAACGCCATCGAGAATGCTCCACGATCGTGCCTAAGGCTGACCTCCGGATCCTGTGATGCGGCTGCAGGGCTCAAGCCTACGCCTACCGCCTCGGCTGGCAGGCGCACTCTGGGCTGGCCGAGACGCCCACCGCGTTTGCGGACGTCTACCGATGGATTCGTCGTCGGGTGCACGCGCTGATCATCTATCAGTGCCGAAGCGGCCCGAAGCCCTTTTCGGGTGCTAGGGACGGACACCTGTAACAGTCGCCCGTCCCTTTCGGTGAAACTTGCCGCGTTACGGTAGCCCGCGCGCCGGATCGTCTTTTATGAAACCCTGCACGATGGTTATGACTTCGGCCTTCGTCAGCGCTTCGTCGAAGGACTGCGTTGCGGCAATTCGTTGCGCCTCCGCGCCGCCGATGGCTGACGTGCCGCTGACAGTTGCCGCATCTACAATCACTTCAGCCGTGCCGTTGAAGATCACGTGCCGTGTGTTGCTGTCGGGGAACGATATCGGACCGGTGCCGCCCCCGTAAATCAGATTGAGCGCGGCGACGACTTCTGCCGGGGGGTTGGCGATGTTGCCAGCGCCGGCAGCTGCAACGCCGCCTCCGCGGATGTATCCACTGAACCGCAGCGTAGTGTCGCCCGGATTGCGTAAGCGGCGGATGCGCCGAATCTTCGAAGCGTGACGAGCTTCGACGGAATGAATGCGGAGCGCGCTTTCCATGGCAATATCGGCGTTCGTGTTACCCGGAATCAGGAAGCGCCCTGCCTGTCCCTTGTATGCGCGAACCCCGGTGTCCTCGAACGCCTGCGTTGCCAGAAGCAGGAAGTCGAGCTCAGTCGTAGCCCTCACGAACGGGCCCGGCGTGCCACTTCCGTTGTTGCCGGTAAAGTCGAAATCATTCGCGGTGATCGTCGGTGCGGTGCCGCCGAACAGCGGGATTGCGACTGTCCGCAGGAAATCCACGTGCTGCTGCTCGTGCTTCTGAATCTGCATGAATGTCTCACGCGTCGAAGCCGGGATCAGCGCCCGAACGGGCGCGAACGCTGTGTTCTGCGCGGCTACCGCACTCGTACCAAGAACTGCCCTGTAAAATTCATTCTCCAGATGCTCGAGGATTAACGCGAACTGCAATGCATCGAGAATGTCGGATGGAGTCTGAGCGAATACGTCCCGGCTGAGAGCGGCCAACATCACCGGCACGGAGCCCATCGCGAGACCTGTCGCTACCATCGAGCTCACAGACGCGCCTTTCCTGATGGCGTCGCGGCGCGACACGAGGCGATCCACGATCTCCGGATCGATCGCGTCCAGGATCGGCTGTTGATTCTTTAACATTTATCAGTTCTCCTGAACGCTTATGGTGTGGGTGTGATGAAGCTTGGTGTCGGCACGCCCTGTGCGGCAGTCGGCTGAAAGCTGATCGGCTGTGCCGCGAGCGTGTTGGGCAGAAGGATGTTGGTCGCGGCAGCGCGAGCAATTATCTCACCGGCCTCGAGCTTGATGTCCCGGCCCATTGAATCGATGGTGTCGTCGCTGGCGAACGCGGTGTTCGCGTTGCCCGCCGGCACCGAGATGTCGCGAAGCGCGGCAAGGTGACGTCCTTCGACCGACACGACCTTTCCTGCGAAGAGAAGGTTGCGGGCGTCCTGCAGATACTTGCCCGAACCGTTAAGCCCGGACACGCCCAGGGTCTCGAAACCTCGCGCGGCTGCAATGATGCTCGTCCTGCTGGAAAGAAGCGACGTCAGCGTCGTCATGTTGATCGATCCGGCGAGACTAGGTACCGCTTGTGAACCGAGCCCCGCGCGGACGACTTCAAGATGAATTATCTCGGCGTCGCGGAGGTCGACAAACAATTCACGCTCCTCGGCCGGAAAGAACGAATTGAAGTTCGAGTTGGCCACGACGGCGGTGTAGAAGAACGCTTCGACTTCCTCGAGCACCTGCACCAGCCTGAGAAATCCCGCGTCGGTCCGCAGATCGAACGACACTCCCGTGACTGGTCGTACCCCCGGCTCGACGATTCCATCATCATCATCATCGCAGCTCATGAGAACCCCAGGCAGCGCTACCGCGACGCTCCCCGCGCCAAGCTTCCGAACGAAACCGCGACGGCTTGTCGGCTGCCGCAATCCTGCTTCGATCACACCGAGGTCGCGCGCACTATCCTCTCTAATCTTTGACATGTCTTGTCCTCATCCGCCAGCCCCCGTTGAAAGGAACGATCAGGCTAGCACTGATCGCTCAATGTTTTCAGACTTGCTCGTACTGGAGCTCACGGGCAGCTTCCATGCCATGATGTAAACGACAACGCGCGTGAGCGTTCATCGGCGCTCCGGCGGTCCCCTCACGGCATCCGTCGCACAACAGTCCCCGCTGCTCGGCGGTCTTCAGCACTTCCTGCAGAAACGCCTCGACGATATTCCCCTCGAGCAACCGGTCGCGATTCTTGGTGAACACCGTCGGCACCCAGACGGCATCATCCGGATTCAACCCGCGAACCAGCGGAAGAGCAGATTGTGGTTGGGCTGCTCCATCAAGTGCCGCTCGCTCCGAATCGTAAAGAGGATCTGGAGGAGGAGCGCCCGCAGCAGGCGCTCGGGCGGGATGGACGGGCGGCCCATCCGTGAGTACATCGCCTGGAACCGGGGCGAGAGCGCCGCGAGGATCGGATTCACCAGCCCTTGGATCGTGCGGAGCGGGTGGTCGGCGGGAATCCGGTCCTCGACCGAGAGGTGGCTGAACAGCGCCGTCTGAGGGCAGCCGAAACACGCATTGCGCACGCTCGCTTTGGAGTCGCGCCCACATACAGCACGCACACACTGCGGTTAGGATTTCATGACTTTTTCAGCAACCTGCTAGGGCGTTATGCAGCTCTTGGCCGTCGTTTCTTCGTCACGTTTCGCGTTCGCGACGGACGAGTACCGGTGGCCTGCTGCGCGTTCACCATCGCGATTCCGAACACCGTCGCAGTGAGCGCCGCCGGATCGCGATCACCGAGTCGCAGCAGAATGAGCGCCGGCCCATCGGGATGCCGACGATTGGACTCCCATGCTTGCACGAGTTTGGTGCTCACATTGAGGTAACGGGCAAAGACCGCCTGGGATGCGTTCAGACGCTTTCTCACCCGTCGCACTCCCGCCGCCGTCATTGGGACAGGGGGGGCCGGAAGCACCGTCGTACGAAGTTCCTCTGTCCCTTCGCGTGATCCAGCGCTTCCGTCACCGATTCCATCAGTTCCGCAAAGAGTTCCGCCTTCATTCTGTCTTCTCCCCCGCCGCTGTCTTGATCGCGCGCGTGATGGTTGTCAGCGCCGCCATCTGCGTAGCACTCAATAATGTCATTTCGTCCTTCCCGTACACAAACACCATTGGTGCGAGCGCTGGGAGCAGTGCCAATTGCTCGATCTGTTGATCCAGCGCATCGCGTCGCTGGAGCTTGTACTCGAGCAGGGCGTGATACTCGCGGAATACGAGCCGATCAGCGGCTGCGAGCGGCGACTGCTCGGTCGTCAGATGCTGGAGCCATCTGAGGTGCGGTGTGCACCAGTTGGTGCCCTCGCGAAAGACGAAGCCTTGGCGGGCGAGGAACTTGAGGATGTAGTGGCGGGATTTGAGGATTTCCCGTTGAGAGGATTTCCCGTTGAAAGGTTTCGCGGCAGCGGACGACGTCACGCACCCGTTCCTCGGTCTCGCTGGGGATCCGCACCGGTGTGAGCTCGCCAGCGCGATACAGCCGGGCTAACTCAGCGGCGTCGTGCTTGTCATGTTTCCGCTGCACGCCTGGCCGCTTGGGGATGAGCGATGGCGCGCACGTCACAGGCGTAGCCCCATTTCTCAAGCGCGCGGTGGAGCACGTAGCCGGCGCCGCTCGCTTCGTAGCACGCGTAGATCTCACCGCCCTGCGCCACCCGGTCGAGCCATTTCTTCAGCTTGGGAAGATCGTTCGGCAGCCGATCCAGCCGTGTCGGTGTCTTCGCCCCGTCCGGCAGGACGGCGATGGTGATGGACTCCTTGTGCACATCCATTCCCAGGTAGATGATAGAGCGGACGGCAACGGGCAGCACAGCAGGTGACGATGACCTGGGTTGGTCTCCGTGTTTGTGCGACAGTACGACCGTCGCATGTGGCTCTGGTGACTCCGTCTCAACGCGCGAGGAACTAACCCACGCCAAAGCCGGAGGCCAGCCCAGTCATACTTTCTAGGCCGCACGACCTGGTCGCAGCGGTCCAGTGTCTCTGGCGGTTGAACGTTTGCGGAGGCGAGATGAGATCCCTCAGGATGTTCGACACAGTTAGCGGACGCGGGAGTGTCCTGGCCATTTCGCTACTCATGACCGGATGCGCGAGGCCGTCACAGATGACTAGCGGACAGTGGATCGGCGACATGGGACACCCGGGCGCCGCCGAACACATGGAAGTGTCGATTGACTCCAGTGGTCGCTCGGCCAGGATCACCGTTCCCAGCTGGGGGCTGGACAAGGCCCTTGCGTCGTCTGCCTTGGCCGGTTCCGACAGTCTCGCGTTCACGACTGTCGTCGGCGGGGACACCAAGCTATTCCGAGGGACCGTACACGAGGGCGCCTGGATCGGCGAGGCCAAGCAAGGTACCGAAACCACTCCCTTCGCGCTCCGGCGACTCCACTCGCTAACGGACCGCGATTGGGGGGCTATCGTCGGGACCTACCGTACCGAGGATGGCCGTCACCTCGGCATCGCACCGTTCTCCGAGATTGGGACGCTGCCCCTGATCGTGGATTACCACACCGGTCGGATTGGGCCGCTCTACCCGATTGCGCGGGATCGATTCCTGGTCGGTCATTCGCTCGTCACCCCAGTCTTTCCAGCGGACACCCTCGAGTTCACCTACGGGCCCGCGATGGAGGTCCGCGGGCTCCGGTTCTCGGAGCGTGATCACCCACCGGTGGTGGCTCCGCGTGTGGCCACGCGCGACGAAGAGGTCCAGTTCGCCAACGGTCCGGTCACTCTCCGCGGCACTCTCACTCTTCCGGCCGGACCTCCTCCGTACCCGTCGCTGGTCCTGGTACACGGCTCCAACGCGGTGACTCGCGACGTGTTCGGCCCCTGGTCGCGCTACTTCGCCGGTCTCGGCTTCGCAGTGTTGAGTTATGACAAGCGCGGTACCGGCCACTCGACCGGTGACTGGAAGAACGCCGATTTTCCTACCCTCGCTACGGATGTGCTCGCTGGAGTGCGATCCTTGGCCTCGCGCAACGATATTCGTCGCGACCGCATCGGCTTGTGGGGGGCCAGCCAAGCTGGTTGGATAATGCCGATCGTGGTCGCCCAAGCGCCACGGGAAATTGCGTTTCTGGTGGTTCATGCCGGCTCAGGGACGACCGTGCGCGAGCAAGGCGTCCTTTACATCCAGAATGAGCTTCGGTTTGCGGGGCTTCCCGAGGCATCGGTCGCGATCGGCACCCGATATCAGATGCTTGACGACTCTGTCAGCCGAGCTGGCTCGGGCTGGGATCAACTTCAGCGTTTCTACGAGACGCATCGCGCCGAAGAGACCTGGCTTTGGCCGCCGCGCCCCGCCGACGACTGGTTCCGCCCATACTACCGGATGCTCATGGACTTCGATCCGTCCGCGAGTTGGAAGCGAGTTACCTGCCCTGTCTTGCTCTTCTTCGGCGAGTTGGACGCAAACGTCCCACCGCGGGAATCCTGGCCACCGATTGAACGGGCTCTACGCCAAGCTGGCAATCCTCGCGTGAGCCAAGTTGTTTCGCGAAGGCCAACCACGTCTTTCTCGAAGCTCGAACCGGCACCCGTGACGAGTATCCTGGGCTGTCCCGGTTCGTGCCGGGTTACTTCGACAGGATGGCCCAATGGCTTCAGGATTTTCAACGATAACGCGAGTATGCACTGCTTTCGGCGGGCCCGGATTCTAACGTTGATCCGCGTGCTTGCCGCACGCGACATGAATCGGAAGGAGCGACGAGTCTATGCCGAAATCACGACGCGGGCTGAAGAAGCTCCCGACGTTTAAGTCTGAGGACGAGGAGCGGCAGTTCTGGCTTCGTGCTGACAGTACGGAGTACGTGGGTTGGGCGGCGGCTGCGCCGACCCGGTTTCCGGGCCTGCACCCGTCGTCCACGGCGATTTCTGTCCGGCTGCCCGATACGTTGCTCACGGAGCTCAAGTTGCTGGCGAATGAGCGCGATGTACCGTATCAGAGTCTGCTCAAGGTGTACCTCACGGATCGCGTCAAGGCCGAGCGACGTCGCGAGCATCGTCGTGCGAAGGCCTAAACAGGCGCTGCAGCAGACGAGGGTACTTGCACCGGCGGCTTCAAAGGGTCCCTGCATCGCGCTTGGCGATTGATCATTCTTATCATCGTCTGATGCGGGGTGTCAAATGGGTCAGGGATCAGGACCGGCGCATAGGCTAACACACGGGGAGCGCTTGGAGCTTCAGGTCCGTGTTCGAGCAGGTGAGACGCACCTCGAGGCGGCAATGGCGTCGGGTGTTCCGCGAAGTCCGTGCAGCGCCTGCTCGAGAAGACGGGCGGGCTCAAGCCGCGGACGAAGCCGCAGTCCGCATTGCGGCTGTCGCTGCCGGAGCGCGAAGAGATTTCTCGCGGACTCCTGGCGGGTAACTCCTGCCGGATGATAGCGGCGCGCTGGGCCGATCGCCGTCGACCGTATCG
>JACDCM010000567.1 GCA_013817545.1 Gemmatimonadaceae bacterium
GAATTCCGGGATCTCGCTCTGGCGTTGGCTTCCAGTTACGTGCCGTCGCTCGTCGTTGCCGCGGGAGCGCCTGGTTCGCCCGAGCTGGATGACATCGCCCTTTTACGCGGCCGGGGCCTGGTTTCTAATCGCGCGACCGCACATGTATGCCGGCACTACAGCTGCGATGCCCCGACAGATGAAGCGGCGGTACTGCGCTCCAATCTGGCCACCGCTTCCAAGGTTGCTGGTAAGATATCAGGATAAGCGACCTGATCGCCGAGCCTGCGGAGCACGCCGTGAGACAGGCGCATCGAGCGCCGGGTCACATTGCCGAATTCAGAATAACTCGTGCAGATCTTGACAATGGGCGCGAATTCTGTAATCGCTTCAATAGCGCCTGATTTTTCTCTGGAGGTCGCGATGTCCGCGCTTCGTACACTTTCTGCAACCGTGCTGCTCGCAGTATCTGCCGTAGCCCCCGCTGCCGCGCAGATCATCCGCGGCAAACTGCTCGATGACAAGACCGAAAAGCCCATCGAGCTTGCCCAGATCACGCTTATCGATTCAACGGGGGCGGCGCGGGATGCGGCCGTGACCGACACAGCTGGTGACTTTACGGTTCGCGCTCGCCAACCTGGACGCTACAGTCTGCACGCCCGGCGCTTGGGCTATCGCGCCGATACCTCGCCCCCCCTCGAGCTCGCGTCCGGTCAGGTAGTCGACATGGATTTTCTCATCGCCGTCAGGCCGGTGAAGCTCCTTCCGGTGAGAATCGACGAGAAACGCGTCAGGAATTCGCGCGCGCAGTATGTTGCCGGTCTGGACGTCCGGTCGCTCGGCTCACGCCTCATTCCTCCGCAAAAGATTCGGCCGCTGCTCGCACGTTCCCGCAATGCCGCTGACATCCTTCGCTGGCAAAATATTCCCGGACTCTGGATTGGCGAAGATGGGTCGGGTCAGACCTGCGCGCGGCTCACGCGCGGACGGGTTGCGGCAAATGGATCAGGTACGTTCGCAACCCGGAACGACGCCGAGGGTGGAATCGAGAACGTGCGAGGCGCGGTTACGCCCACCGAATCGGAAGACGACCGCGGTTGCATGGCGATGTATCTGGACGACTCAAAATTCTCCAGCCTCGACGACGTGGATGTCGAAACCGTGGAAAAGATGGTAGTGCTGTTGCCCAGCGAGGCCGGCGGGCTGTTCGGGACCGGATCGGCGAAAGGAGTGCTGCTGGTTTATACGCGAGGGACGCTCAAGTGACATTCGTTTTCCTCCTCTCTCTTCCGCCTCCCGCCTCCATCGCCTCTTCTTCCTGGCCCTCAGGCGAGCGATTCGAAGTCGAGCGCCAGGTCGAGTGCCGGCGCTGAGTGCGTCAGCGCTCCGATGGAGATCCAGTCCACGCCAGATTCGGCGATATCGCGAACCGTTTGCAAAGAGATTCCGCCCGACGCTTCGGTGAGCGCGCGTCCTGCCGCCATCGCGACGCAGCGCTCCAGCTGCTGAACGCTCATGTTGTCGAGGAGAACGATGTCCGCACCGGAGTCGAGCGCGGCCTGCACCTGCTTTTCGCTGTCACACTCGATCTCGATGCGCGTACCTTCCGGCGCCAGCTTCCGCGCACGCTGCACCGCTAGTGCGACATCGCCGCCAACTGAAGCGAGATGATTGTCCTTGATGAGAATCGCTTCAGACAGATCCAGTCGGTGGTTCATCCCGCCGCCCGCTCGCACGGCATACTTCTCGAGCGCTCGCATGCCGGGTGTCGTTTTCCGCGTGTCGAGGATGCGCGCGCGCGTGCCGCGCACCGCGTCCACATACTGCGCGGTGAGACTGGCGATCCCGGACAGTCGCTGCAGGTAATTCAGCGCCACGCGTTCGGCGGATAGCATCGCACGAGCGTGACCCGAAATGAACATCACGGACGACCCCGCGGTGGCGCGCGCGCCGTCGTCCGCGTCAACGCGGATGACAACTTTGGAATCCAGTTGTCTGAAGGCGGTCAGCGCGAATGGCACGCCAGCTATCACGCCGGGCGAACGCGCCACGAGCGCCGCACGCGCCCGCCGGTCTGACAGCACCGTGGCAATGGTCGTGATGTCGTTGAATGCGCCATCTTCCGTTAAAGCATGCTTCACCTGCGCCGTGAGCTGACGCCGGTCCAGTGGGAACCCCAGAAGCTCGTTACCCGAAACAGGACCCGGATCGGATGGAGTGACTTTCCGTACGGCGCGAATGCCGCGCGCAGGCTGTTTCATTCTCCAGGGTCCGATGCACCGGGCATAAGAGGCGCGGGCGACGTTCCGCCGAGGGAAACCATGCGCTCG
>JACDCM010000191.1 GCA_013817545.1 Gemmatimonadaceae bacterium
GTATTTTCTAAGTACGCCGACGACGATACCCTGAATTGTCACATCATTCTCATGAATGTAGATCGGCTCCATTGTATCGTTCGCCGGCTGCAGCCGTATCCGTCCGTCACGCTCGCGGTAGAATTTCTTCACCGTCGCCGAGCTGTTGTTGATGAGCGCAATAACCATCTCACCGTTGTCGGCGTTCTGGCGTTCGCGAATTACTACATAGTCTCCATCGCGAATCTGTTCATCGATCATGGAGTTGCCGCGCACTCGCAGTACGTAATGATTCCCACCACGCCGGGTAAAGTCCTCTGGTACCGCGATCATCTCCTCCGTTGCGAGCGCCTCGATCGGCGCCCCGGCTGCGACCAATCCGAGCAGAGGTAGTTCGATGGCGCGCGGGTTTACCTCGGACGGCAGCACCTCGATCGCGCGGCTTTCATTGTAAGTGCGCTTGATGTACCCCTTCCGCTCGAGGTTGGTGAGATGCTCGTGAACGGTGGCCAGCGAGTTATAGTTGAAGTGCCGAGCGATTTCCTCAAAGCTCGGAGCATATTCATTTGCTTCCAGATACCCGTTCAAGTAGTCGAGTATTTCGCGTTGGCGTCTGGTTAACGGCATGCGTCCTCTTACTCTGGTTATTAAACGAGTGCAGGCCCGAACGGAAGCCGAATGAGAATAGCCGAATAATTACCGAAGTGCAAGCACTCTCTCCATTATGGGATCCGCCCAAAGGCGTGCTGGGGCGAATTGTCGCCGAAGCGCATGCGCGAGCCGCCGCCCTGTCCGTGCGCAGCGAGGAGCTGCGACATATGGTCAGCGCTGCGCCTCCGGTTCGTTCGATGAGCTCGGCCCTGCTGCAGGCTCACGTGGCCATCATAGCCGAGGTGAAACGGCGTTCGCCATCCAGGGGTGCGATCAATCCCACCATTTCGGCTGAGGCCAGTTCGCTGGCGTACGAGTCCGGCGGGGCTTCTGCCGTATCTGTTCTTACGGAGCCACTCCATTTCGGCGGTTCGACCGCGGATCTGCAGCTTGTGGCGGAGGCGGTAAGCATTCCCATTCTTTGCAAGGATTTCATTGTCGATGAGCTTCAGATCATTGAGGCGAGAGGGGCTGGGGCGTCCGCGGTCCTTTTGATAGTCAGGGCTCTGTCGCCGGATCAGCTTCAGAGACTGCTGAAAACGGCTCGCGAATGGGAACTCGGCGCTCTGGTTGAGATTCGCTCCGAGCAGGAGCTCGAGCGCGCGGTGGCTGCCGGGGCGAGGATCATCGGCGTGAACAACCGCAACCTGGAAACGCTCGAGATGGATTTACTAACCAGTCAGCGCTTGCTTCCGCTTATCCCCAACGATCTCGTAGCTGTTGCGGAAAGCGGAATTGAAACGGCAAAGGACGTTCGGACGGCGGCGGATTCTGGCGCGGACGCCGTACTGGTGGGCTCAAGCCTGTCGCAGGCGGCGGATCCAGCGTCCTCTGTTCGCGCACTCAGCAGCGTGCCGAGGCGCGGGCGTGCCAACTGAGGTTAAGTTTTGCGGCATGACTCGGGCCGAGGATGTAGCGGCGGCGGTTGGGTTCGGAGCCGCCTACGTTGGGGTGATCTTTGCTGGCGGCCCACGAGCGATCGATGCGGACACCGCTGATTCCATACTGGCAATGACAGGTCGGGAAGCGCACCGCGTCGGCGTGTTTGGAGATGAGACCGCGGAATGCATCTCAGCTATCAGCCGAACGGCCCACCTTGATATCATTCAGCTTCATGCAGACCCCACGGCCAGCAAGATCGCGGAGGTCCGGGCGCTGTCGGGACTTCCGATATGGGCCGTTGTTCGCATTAAGGACGGCGGGCTGCCGGCGGTGTATGAAGAATTGCACGCGACCGCGGATGCGATCGTACTCGACGCAGCCGCCCCGGGCCGTCTGGGCGGGACGGGAATCGCCTTCGACTGGCATGCCGTTGCACGCACGCTGGATCATTCCCCGAGACCGTCACTTCTCGTTCTGGCTGGCGGCCTCACCCCGAACAACGTCTCAGAAGCGATCGAGGCGCTGGAACCTGATGTAGTCGATGTGTCGACTGGCGTTGAGCTCTCGCCTGGCATCAAGCATCCGGGAAAAATGCGCGCGTTTGCCGCTGCGGTTCGGAGCAATTCGCCGTGAGCGCCGACACTGGAACCCGCGAGCGATTCGGGATATTCGGTGGGCGTTACGTTCCGGAAACTCTCGTTCCGGCTCTGGACGAACTCGATTTCGAATTCCGGGCAGCGATGCAGGACCCCGCCTTCGTTTCCGAATTCGAGGGTTTGCTTCGTAACTATGTCGGGCGGCCAAGTCCGCTAAGCGACGCGCCGCGATTCTCGGAGCGAGTAGGGGCGCCAGTGTTCCTCAAACGTGAGGATCTCAACCATACTGGCGCGCACAAAATCAACAACACCGTCGGGCAGGCGCTGCTGGCGCGCCGAATGGGAAAGCGTCGCATCATCGCGGAAACAGGCGCGGGGCAACACGGAGTTGCCACCGCGACCATCTGTGCCCGTTTCGGACTGGAATGCATCGTGTATATGGGCGAAGAGGACATGCGTCGCCAGGAACTCAATGTCTTTCGCATGCGGCTCCTTGGCGCCAGGGTGATCGCGGTCACATCGGGCACTCGCACTCTCAAGGATGCGACCACTGAAGCGATTCGTGATTGGCTAACAAATGTCGGAGAGAGCTACTATATCATCGGTTCTGTAGTCGGGCCCGCTCCGTATCCAGAGATGGTACGCGATTTCCAGTCTGTTATTGGACGCGAGGCGCGAGCACAGATATTGGAGCGCACCGGCAGATTGCCGGGCGTTGTAGTAGCCTGCGTTGGAGGCGGATCCAACGCTATGGGAATTTTTCACCCGTTCGTTGGGGACAGCGCCGTGCAACTGGTTGGAGTGGAAGCTGCTGGAGACGGACTTGAATCTGGCCGACACGCCGCCTCGCTCGTTCGCGGACGTCCTGGTGTCCTGCATGGTTCACTCAGCTATCTGCTGCAGGACGATGCAGGTCAGATTCATCCTGCTCACTCCATTTCGGCGGGGCTGGACTACCCGGGAGTTGGACCGGAGCATTCGTACCTCAAGGATTCGGGACGGGCGACCTACGTAGCCGTCGCAGATAAGGAAGCACTGCAGGGCCTTCGGCTGCTGAGTCGTCTCGAGGGAATTGTCCCGGCGCTGGAAACCGCGCATGCGATTGCATGGGTTGATAAGCAGCGGGGGAAGTGGCACGCCGATCACCCTGTTCTCGTGTGCATCAGTGGCCGTGGAGACAAGGATGTTGCGCAGCTCGTAACCCTCGAGGCCGACTTGGCGTGACATTGACCAACGCGCAGGCCGACGCGACTTCGGAGGATGGAGGAGCGCCCTTTTCGCCCGTCATAGTCGAGACGCTACTTCAGGTTTTCGGCAAGGCGGCTCGCGCGCACCAGCTGTACCTCCCCAACAACCCCGTTTACCACCGTGCGCTCGTGCAACTGCGCGCCGCATTCGTTCCGTTATGGGCAGAGACGGACCAGCTCGTCCTGGCCGTTAGTGAAACTGAGTTGCGTTGGGAAGGTCGCGCCGTGATGCATGAAAGCTCCAAAGCGGAGAGCTTGCCCTGGCTCTTTTACAAAGACGGTGTTCGAGAGCTCACCCTGCTGCCGGGGGTGGAAGAGGAAGAGCTCATTCGCCTGCTGGATCTGCTTCAACGCGTGAGGCGTTCGGGGCCCGAGGATGATGACCTGCTGACGCTCATGTGGGAGCAGGATTTTCTCTTTCTGCGGTATCGCGCGGTCCAGCTCGCGACGGATGAGGACGTACCAGCAGCTAGCGAAACTCCAGGCCTTGAACCTGGTGCTCCGGGTCAGGTAACCGTCTCTGACGACTCGTCTGGCGCTGCGGAAAGCAACGTCGTAGAGATGAAAGACTTCGACTCAGCGGTCTATTTTCTGGACGACAAGGACATTGAGTATCTGCGGGACGCGATGAAAGTGGAGTACGAGCAGGATCTGCGTCGCAACATCATCTGCATGCTGTACGACCTCTTTCAGACGGAGCCGGCGCCGAGCGCACGAGATGAAGTCGCGGAGGTACTGGATCAGCTGATTTTACATCTACTGGCCGCTGGGGATTTTCCAGCGGTAGCGCTGGCGCTGCGCGAAGCTCCAATAGCGATTGAGGGCGCGCGCGACTTGCAAGATGCCCAGCGCGACCGCCTCCGATCGGTAGCAGACCGGCTTAGCGGTGCAGAAACTCTTGGGCAACTGCTGCAGTCGCTCGACGATGCACCGGATCCGCCCCCACAAGCGGATCTGGACGAGCTTTTCGCCGCGCTTCAACCGGGCACGTTGTCGGTCGTGCTGTCCTGGCTGGGGAAGCTGAGGAGCGGCGCACTCCGCGCGTCACTCGAGCGCGCCGCAACGAGGCTTGCGGCGTCCAACACGACGGAGCTGGTGCGCCTCATAGATTCGGCAAACAGGGAGGTCGTGCTCGAGGCGATCAAGCGTGCTGGCGACCTCAAGACTGCCGCGGCCGTACCGACCCTGGGAAAACAGTTGGGCGCTGCGGACGCAGCCGTGCGCATTGCCGCCGCGCTGGCGCTTTCGGATATCGGATCCGCCGGCGCGATGCAGCAGCTCGAACGCGGCGTGGAAGACGAAGACCGCGAAGTCCGGATCGCGGCAGTGCGCGCGTTGGGATCGCGAGGACACCGAGCGGCGCTGCCACGGGTGAACGCGGCTATCAAGAGCAGAGGTTTCCGAGATGCAGATCTTACCGAGAAGATGGTCTACTTCGAAACTTACGGATTGCTTGCGGGTGCTGGTGGTGTGGAGCAGCTCGAGGCGGTACTGAACGCCCGCACGATGTTCGGCGGCAAGCGGGAGGACGCGGAAACGCGAGCCTGCGCAGCCTTGGCACTCGGCAAGATCGGAACACCCGCCGCGTTCGACGCGCTCCGGCCAGCCGCCGCGGACAAGGAGATCATGGTCCGCAATGCCGTAGCGAAGGCAATGCGTGGAAGCGCCGCGTGACACAGGGACACGCTGAACTAGCCCCTGCTCCACACAATCGTAGCGATGATGCCTACGTCCGGACAAAGGGCCGGGAACTTCTCGGCGTCTTCTATAGTGCGTTACGATCACTGAAGCTCTACCCGCCCGAGAACGCTGTGGTGCAGAAGTCGCTCGCCGATCTGACGGAAATAGCGCGGGAACTGCACAAGAGGGAAGGCGAGCTGGAGATTCGCGTCTCCGGTGAGTTTGTCTTTCTCAACAGCACGCGACTGCGTATCGACCTGGATAACTACGCGAGCTTCAGCCGGATTCTTTCGGTGTTCAGGAACGCAGGCGTTGGCGTTGTCACCGTGCGCGAGAAATCCAGCGTCAGGGACTGGACGGTTTTTCTGTCGCTGCTGCAAATCGCTCAAAAGGGCGAACTGGTCGAGCGACACCTGGATCTCAACGAGCGACTGCAAGCTGCTGGCGTAACGATCTTTGAGCTTGGGCCGCAATCCGAGTTCGACGATGTCGAGTTCAGAGCGCAGGCGAAGGAAGCAGCGAAGCGCGTCTACGCGCAGTCGGTTTCAGCGACGAAGGATGTCATCAGCTCAGTGCGCATGGGGAAAAGTCCCAAGCTTAGCAGGATCAAACGCGTGGTACAGGGGATAGTCGATCAAATCCTCAATGAGGATACGTCCCTGATAGGCCTCACCACATTACGAGATTACGACGAGTACACGTTCACACACAGTGTTAACGTGTGCATTTTTTCGGTCGCCCTGGGCCGCAAGCTCGGATTCGGAAAACGGCAGCTGTATGACCTCGGCGTCGCCGCCCTGATGCACGACATCGGAAAGGCGCGAATCCCGCTTGATATTCTCGGAAAACCCGGGAGCCTCACCGAGGAGGAGTGGTATACCATGCAGTCGCATCCGTGGCTGGGCGTGTTGACGCTCTTCGGAATGCGCGGGCATAGTGACATTCCGTATCGCGCGATGGTTGTCGCTTTCGAGCATCATATCAAGACAGACCTGACTGGATATCCCCGTCACGTACGCGAGCGTACTCAAGGCATATACAGCCGGATTGTCGCAGTCGCGGACGGCTTCGACGCGGCGACGACCAGACGGAGTTATCAAACGACTCCCCTGACCCCGGTTGACGTATTGAATGAAATGCGCGTCAACCCGCGCAGAGGCATGGATCAGGTGATAGTGAAAGCGTTCATCAGTATGGTGGGCCACTATCCGGTGGGCACATTCGTGGTTCTCGATACGTTCGAGCTCGCAGTCGTTCACGCCGCGAGCCCGCATCCGGAGGCGATATCCCGGCCGACGGTTAGAGTGGTTAGCGACACAGTTGGAAACGTGCTGTATCCGGGTCATCTGGTGGAACTTTCCCTCAAGGATTCGGCGACAGGCACCTACCCCCGAAGCATTATCAAGATTGAAGATCCGGAGCGCTACGGCATCAAAGTGAGCGATTATTTCGTCTGAGCCAATTGCCGCGCGGTTCGCCGAGCTAAGCGAGCGGCGGCGGCGGGCGCTGGTTGTCTACGTTACGGCGGGACACCCTGACCCGGAGCGATCACTCGACCTTCTGAACGGCTTGGCCGAGCACGGCGCGGATGTGATCGAGATCGGCGTACCGTTCTCTGATCCCATGGCCGATGGTCCGGTGATTCAGGCAAGCTCCCAGAAAGCTCTCGCGGCCGGGATGACGTTGGGGCGAACCCTGGAACTGGTTTCGCGCGCTCGCCCACTCGTGCCCGTCGTCTTGTTCACTTACCTCAATCCTGTGCTGTCCGCTGGGCGCGAAATCCTGCGCAACGCCAGCGATGCCGGCGTACATGGCATTCTTATCACCGATTTGCCTGTAGGCGCCGACCGAGACACGGAAGCGTGGTTGGGTGACGGTCCTCTGGCTTTCATCAGGCTTGTAGCGCCCACAACTCGACGCGAGCGAATGGCGGAGATCGCGAAGTACGGAAGCGGCTTCGTGTACCTCATCAGCCGGCTGGGGGTGACAGGTTCGGGCGGCCATATTTCCAATGAGCTTCCTGGAACCGTAGCAATGCTCCGATCTGTTACCGATCTGCCTATTTGTGTTGGATTCGGAATTGCGACGCCGGACCAGGCGCGTGCGATTGGGCAGTACGCAGACGGAGTGGTTGTGGGGAGCGCCATTGTAAAAGCGGCTGATGATGATCCGGCGAAGGCGCTCCGGCTGGTCAGGTCGCTTCGAACCGGTTTGGACGAAGTCGAAATCGCACCGAAGCAAATGCGGGACGCGCGCCAGGCCTGACTTGCACGTTCGAGGGACTTGGTTAACCGGCACTACCAGCCCGACCGAAGCCGCCTTTCAGAAATCGGGTCGGGGCGCGCCATGATTGTATCAGCACGCATAACGACGACCAGGCCTGGCGCGCTCCCGCGCGGCTTCCTGACGTATTTTCGACGCGTCCAATCGACGGGTACGACCGCCGATCCACGTGCCCGGCTGTGCCAGGCAGCGAGCAGAGCCGCCTCTTCCAGGTCGGTCGCCGGAGGTCGTTCAGCCTGGCTCCAACGGAGTACAACGTGCGCACCTGCGGCTCCGCGCGCATGCAACCAGACATCGTCTGGAGCCGATTCGCGAAACGTGAGTTGGTCGTTGGATTTGGCGCCCCGCCCGACCCAAATGTCCAACCCTCCGCTCGACCGATAAGTACGGAACGGCAGTGCGCGCTGTACCGTTTTTGCGTTGAGCTTAGTTGA
>JACDCM010000568.1 GCA_013817545.1 Gemmatimonadaceae bacterium
CGCGTGCCTAGCTCCCGCTGCTGGCCTTAGATTGGGACCATCCCCCCACGCGATGGCAGCGAAGTGTGGTTCCGGCACACCATGCCTGTGTGGCGGTATTGCAGCGATCAGAACTCCCCCATTCGTACATAACAAGATAGCCTGGTTGAGAATTGGTCCGTCGATTGCGCTCTAAATCGCCGGCGTCGGTTCAACACAACCCCGAGCGCATATTAACTCTCAGTAAACGTGTGATTCGCACTGAACTCATTGCCATGACTTATAATAGCACAACTCCTCCTTATCCTCGATCGGCTGGATCCGACTTGAATTCCGCACATGATGTCGGCGCGCGGCTGCGCGTCGCGATTGTGGGAGCAGGAAAGATGGGACAGCACCACGCACGGGCAGTCGCCCGCTGCTCATCGCAAGCTCGGATAGTTGCCGTGGTAGACCCCTCACCTCAAGCACGTGAACTAACACTTCAGTACGCCGAGGGGGCGCGCGGCTATGCATCCCTCAGAGAACTACTGGCGTCGGAGCGGGTGGATCTCGTGCATGTTTGCACGGCTCCGCACTCGCATGAGGCGGTAGCGATTGAGGCCTTGGAGGCAGGCTGCCATATCTACGTGGAAAAGCCGTTCATGCAGTCTGTGGCAGTCGCCGACCGCGTGATAAGTCTCGCGCAGGCTAGGGGTTTAAGTCTATGTGCCGGTCATCAGTTGCTCTATGAGCAGCCGGCAAGAAAGGCTCTGCAACTGCTCCCTGCTCTGGGGGACCTTGTGCACGTGGAGAGTTATTTCTCCTTTCGAACGGTGCGCCGGTCTCCGGGCGGACGATTGCCGCTTTCCGCGGATCTGCAGCTCCTCGACATTCTTCCGCACCCGGTGTATCTGCTCCTGGCTGCATTGGAAGCCGCTGTTCCCAAGGAACGTTCCGAGCTGGCTTCTGTCGAAGTCGGACCTGCAGGCACGGTGCACGCCCTAGTAAGACGCGGCCGCATAACCGCGACGCTAGTGGTTACGCTCGAAGGTCGGCCTGTCGAAAGCTATCTTCGTCTTGTTGGAACTAACGGAACCGTGCACGCAGACTTCGTTCGCGGCACGGTTCAGCGCCTTATCGGGCCCGGAATTTCGGGGATCGATAAGGCGGCGAATCCCTTTCGCCTCGGCTGGCAAATCATCTCTGGAACCACCACGGCGCTTGGGGAACGAGCCGTCAAACGTCAGCTGAGCTATCCGGGACTCGCAGAGTTATTTGAGGCCTTCTACGCCTCGATTTTGTCGGGAGGCGCGCCTCCTCTTTCTCCAGCGAGTATTGTTGAAACGACGCGCATATGGGAGGAAATCGCCCATGCATTGGAATCGTCATCGGCTGCGTCGAGTCTTTCTGAGCCTAGATCGGAACTGCCGCGAAGCGGGACGAAAGTGCTAATCACAGGGGGCACTGGTTTTTTGGGGAAAGAAGTTGCGCGCGCCCTCGCGCTCAAAGGCGCCGCGCCAACCGTGGTTTCAAGACGGGCTCCGGCGGCCTGGGACCGGCTGGAAGGAGTACACTATATCACCGCCGATCTATCTGAGGGATTGCCAGATGGGTCGCTGCGCGACGTAGACATCGTTATTCACTGTGCCGCCGAAACGGCTGGTGGGTGGGATGAGCACCAGAAGAATTCCATAGATGCATCGGAACGTCTGATGCGCGACTCCGCGGCGGCGGGAGTGAAGCGCGTAATCCACGTTAGCAGCCTAGCGGTGATTTCCGCAGGCAAAGGACAGAAGCCACTTAGCGAGGACAGCCCGATCGTTGCGGAAAGCAGGACACTCGGGCCGTACGTTTGGGGTAAAGCCGAGTCGGAGCGGGTAGTTTCCGACCTTGGTCAGTCGCTTGGGATCGGTACTCGAATTGTGCGGCCGGGAGCGTTGCTTGACTACCGCGCGTTCGAGCCGCCCGGACGGTTGGGCAAGCGGCTCGGCAACATTTTTGTGGCCGTAGGAGGGCCTGGTGACGCTCTTGGTGTCGTGGAAGTGGAGTTCGCCGCCAGGGTACTCGCATGGATGACCGAGCATTTTGAGGAGTCACCGGAGGTGCTGAATCTTCTTGCGCCTACCCTTCCAACGCGTCGGCAGCTGGTGTCACGACTGCGGCGCTCTAACCCCGATCTCACGGTCGTATGGTTGCCGACATTTGCCGTTGTTCCTCTCTCGTGGATGGCGATGCTGCTGCAGAAGCTTCTGCGTCCCGGCAAGCCAGCGATGAATGTGGCAAAAATTTTCGCACAACAGCGATATGACACGTCGCGTACTGCGCGCCTTTCTCCAGATG
>JACDCM010000569.1 GCA_013817545.1 Gemmatimonadaceae bacterium
CGCTCACGGTCGTCTCGTACCCCTTTTCCGCTGCGCATTTCTCGCAGAGGTTGAGCTCTATGGGACCCTTGTCAATGATCTTCTTGACATAGATCACGGCATCGCGCTCCTTGCAGTTGTCGCAAAGCATCAAGCAACTCCCTCGCGCACATCGGTGCCACGAAGTCGCCCATCCTCCAGCAATAACACCCTGTCTGCACGGGCAGCCAAAGACTGATTGTGCGTCACGACAACCATCGAGATTTCGAGCTCGCGCGCAAGCCTCGCGAAGAGATCGTGGAGAAGATCTGCGTTGGCATGGTCAAGATTGCCGGACGGCTCGTCAGCCAGAACCAGCGCGGGATCGAGCGCCAGCGCTCGCGCCACCGCCGTACGTTGCTGTTCGCCACCCGATAACTCGCTTGGCCTGTGAGTCATGCGGCCGCTCAGACCCACCAACGCAAGCAGTTCCTCCGCGCGCGAGCGTGCGACTGCATCCGGCTTACCCGCGATCCACGACGGCATCATCACGTTCTCGAGCGCGGAAAATTCCCTTAGAAGATGGTGAAACTGGAAAACGAAGCCGATCTTCTTGTTTCGGACCGCCGCAAGAGCTTCGTCACCCAAGCCATGCAGCGGCTCACCGTCCAGAACGACATAACCGCTGGTTGGCCTGTCCAGTGCGCCAAGCAGATGAAGCAGGGTGCTCTTGCCGCTTCCGCTCGCGCCGACGACAGCCACCATCTCTCCGCGGCGCACATCCAGGGTAACTCCGTCAAGGACGTGTATAGTCCCACCGTCACCGCCGCGATACGACTTCGATAGTCCCCTCGCCTCGATGATCATTATTCCGCCCGAATTGCCTCAACGGGATACAGCCGGGCCGCTTGCACCGAAGGATACAGCGTGGCCAGAACCGCTATCGCGAGGCTCGCTAATACAATCCAGATAACGTCAAGCACCTCGAGCGAGACCGGTAGATGATCGATGAAATATACCGATGGGTCGAGCTTGACCACTTTGTATCGGTCAAGCGCAACTGAAACACCCAGACCGAGCACGAGGCCAAGTCCGGTACCCACCAGTCCGATGACCAATCCCTGCGCAAGAAAAATGCGCCGGATGGATCGAGACCGCATACCCATGGCCTTGAGAATCCCTATTTCACGTGTTTTGTCCTTTACCACCATCGTAAGGGTACTAACGATGTTGAAAGCCGCGACAATCACGATGAGAAGAAGGATTATACCCATCGCCAGCTTCTCCAGCTTCAATGCCTGAAACAGCCCCGAATTCTGCTCCTGCCAATCGACGACGCGGGCCGAGGCAAGACTGTTTCGCAGATCGTCGGCGACTTTGTTCGCATGCCAACGATCGGCCGTCTTCGCTTCGATTCCGGTAACAGCGTCACCGAGGCCCGCAAACTCCCTCGCCGCCTGAATGGACATGTAGATGTAAGCGTTGTCGTACTCGTACATCCCCGTCTCGAAAGTTCCGGTAACCTCGAACTTCTCGAGTTTTGGAACGTACCCACCGATCGCTGGATTGAATTTCAAGCCCGCGAACGCGACCATTGTTATCGAATCGCCGGGGTAAACGTTTAGCCGTTCCGCCAGCCGTCTGCCGAGCACTGCTCCCCGGGCCTGACCGTCCGACGTCGCGAACCGGAAATCACCCGCGCGGGCATGTTCGCGAATGGATGTCACATTGGTCGCCTCCCGTCCCGCTGGCTCAATCCCCATAACCATCGCCCCTTCCCCGTACGTGTGCCCAGCCGATACGCCACCCTGAGTGAGTACGAAGGGCGCGGCCGCCGTAATTCCAGGCTGTCCGCGAACCTTAGCCAGAGTGCTTCTCCACTCCGGCATTCGCAATTCGTCACCGAAATTGAGTACGCGAATGTCCGGACTCCCTACGAGGATCTTTTCGCGAAGATCATTCTGCAGCCCGTTCATCACTCCAATTATTACAATCAACGCGCTTACGCCGACCAGAACGCCCCCTATTGCGATGAGCGTGATGAAAGACAGAAGCCGTGTGCCGCTCCGGCTGCGCAGATAGCGCCAGGCTATGGCCAATTCGAGATTGGTCATTCAGCGCGCATGGTGGGAAAAAGAATTACGTCGCGGATGTTCGCCGTCCCCGTGAGATACATGAAGAGCCGGTCCAAACCGATTCCAACTCCCCCCATGGGAGGCATTCCGTACTCCATAGCGCGAAGATAATCTTCATCCACCGCACCCGCCTCCTCGTCGCCGGCAGCGCGTAACACCGCCTGAGCCTCGAAGCGTCTCCTCTGGTCTATTGGATCATTGAG
>JACDCM010000570.1 GCA_013817545.1 Gemmatimonadaceae bacterium
CTCGTCGCCATCATGTTTCACCACTCCAATACTCGCTTGCCGGTCGGTCTCGAGCGGTGGGTATCGCGCATCCTGGTCACGCCGCGAATGCACGGCATCCACCACTCGATTGTCGCGGACGAGAGCGACAGCAACTGGTCGAGCGGGCTGGCGATCTGGGACTGGCTGCACGGCACCGTCAGGCTGAACGTTCCGCAGGACGCAATCGAGATCGGGGTTGCCGCGTACCGGTCGCCGGACGACGTGACGCTGCCCGCGATCGTGGCGATGCCGTTCGTCCACCAGCCACCGGCGACGCACGAACTGCCGGGAGGCCAATTGCCCGAACGTGATTCTCTGCCCGGCCCTATCTCGCGCCTCGAGCCGTGACGCAGCCGTTCGTCTCCGTCGTGATTCCGGTGTGGCGCGACGTAGAAGGTGCCGTCCGTGCCGCAGTGTCGGCGGCAGGCCCCGAAGTGGAAATCATCGCGGTGGCGGCCTGGGAAGACGCCGATGGCGTGGAGATGTCGCGCGCCGCAAGCCAGCAGATACGGTGGCTCTTCGCCCGCAGAGGGCGCGGCAACCAGATGAACGTCGGGGCAGCAGCGACCCGGGGCGAATGGCTCCTGTTCCTGCACGCCGATTCGCGACTGCCGGCGCACTGGATGCACGAGATCCGCTCCGCCGCCGCACACGGCTGCGCCGCCGGAACTTTCCGGTTCGGCATCGCTGCTAACGGATGGCGTCCGCGGGCCTGGGAGTGGCTCGTACGGCTGCGGGTGGCACTTCTCACGCTGCCGTACGGAGACCAGGGGCTCTTCGTACGTCGAGATCTGTTTAATGCCTTGAGCGGCTATCGCGACATCCCTTTGATGGAGGACGTCGACTTCGTCGGCCGCGCGCGCGAACGTACCAGGATCTGGAAGGGCAGAACCGCCGTTGTGACCTCCGCACGGCGTTGGGAGCGGGACGGGTGGTTCCGGCGCAGCGCGACGAACCTAACACTTGTATCCCGCTATCGGTTCGGCGCTGACGTTCGGCGGCTTGCGCGGATCTACATGGGACACTCCGAAACAGCTGTTGCCGTCCTCGCCCGCGCTCCGTCAGCCCCCGGCAAGACGCGCCTCGGCACATCGAGTCCGGAGCTGCGGCGCGCTCTTCTGCTCGACACGTTGGATGCGGCGCTGGAGGGGCCCTGGGACGCGGCCCTGATATTTACGCCTGCCGAGTCCGCGGCCGAGTGCGCGTCACTGACGCCCGACGCACGACGACCGCCGCTGCTGGTGCCGCAGGTGTGCGGCGATCTCGGGCTGCGGATGTCTGCGGCATTCAGGGATCTGTTCGCGGCCGGTTACCTCCGCGTAATCCTGATCGGATCGGACCTGCCGACGCTGCCATCCGACAGGTTGCGCGATGCGGAGCACGCCCTCCGCGAGGGCGCAGACCTCGTACTGGGTCCTGCCGACGACGGTGGGTATTACCTGATGGGGCTCACGCGGAGCCACGATCTGCTCTTCTCGGGGATTTCGTGGGGAGCGCCGGATGTGTTTCTGACAACGAAGACGCGGGCAGAGGCCGCGGGCCTCCGGGTGAAAACCATTCCACCGTGGTACGACGTCGACTCCCCGGCCGACCTTCAGCGAGTCGCCACTACGGCTGCCTTACGTGGCGCTCGCACGAAACGTCTCCTCGATAACTCGTAGCGATCGAGGGCGCAGAAGCGCTGCACGCCTGCTCCTCCACGCGCTGCGTGTGCGCGCGTCACAGCGAGCTGTTCAAGTCCGGCCGGCAGGTCGCCTCGAATCCCGGCTCGAGAGAGAGTCCAAGCCCCATCACCAGCCGGTTCGCAAACGAGAAGTAGGCAACGATCAGAACGGCGTCGAGTATCGCCCTGTCTGAAAGGCCCGCAGCCCGGAGGTGCCTGATGTCGGCTGCTGATGCCTGGGCAGGGGTGCTGGCGAGGCGGGCTGCCCACTCGATCACCTCTGGCGCCAGGGACGACCGGGTTCCAAGCTGCTCGAGCGCTGCTCCGTGATGCGCGGCGCAGTACTCACACGAATTCGCTCGTGACACAGCCACCGCGATCGCTTCGCGGTCGGCACGCGACAAGGGCGACGGCTGAAACATCAGTGCTTTGTACAGTTCGAAGTGCGTGGCGAGAACCTTCGGGTTCAGCGACTGCACCTGATGAATCTGGGCGACCCCGCCTCGAGTTCCGGCGATCCTTTCGTATAGCTCCTTCAATTCACCAGTCGCCTCGGTTGGTGAAACACCTTCGATCCACATTCGTTCCTCCTCCGGAGCACCGCTAGCG
>JACDCM010000192.1 GCA_013817545.1 Gemmatimonadaceae bacterium
GCGGGCCTGGATCTGCAACACCCGGTCAGAAGCGGCGCCGCGGTGTTTCTTGGCGACGGTTTGGGCGTCATGATCAATGAAGAGGATCACCTTCGCCTGCAGTCCTTACGCTCGGGCTTCGACCTCAATGCAGCCTATGCGGCTCTAAGGCGCATCGACGATGAGCTTGGGGGACGGATGCCGTTCGCGTATCACGAGGAGTTCGGTTTTCTCACGTCGTGTCCCACGAACACAGGGACGGGGATGCGGGCGTCGGTACTTATACATTTGCCTGGCCTTGTCCTCACGAAGGAGATTTCCAAGGTTTTAGCGGGGCTGCAGCAGGTGGGGCTTACCTACCGCGGCCTGTACGGCGAAGGCAGCGAAGTGCTTGGAAACTTCTTTCAGATTTCCAATCAGACGACGCTTGGACGTACCGAAGAAGAGTTGTTGGAGGACCTGGTACGAGTCGTCAGGCTTCTGATCCAGCGCGAAGAAGATGCGCGCCGGGTCTTGCTTCGTGACGCCGGTTATATTATCGAGGATAAGTTGTGGCGATCGTATGGCGCGTTGCGTTATGCGCGCAGCCTCTCATTTGAAGAGGGGATGACGTACCTGAGCAACGTACGCCTCGCCTTGGGGCTGAAACTGATCTCGGGCCTCAGTGTATATACTCTCAACAAGCTCCTGATTTTTTCTCAATCTGCGCACCTGGCATATACCGAAGGCCGGTCGCTCACCGAGAGCGACGCGAACATTGTGCGTGCACGATACGTGCGTCAGGCGCTTGCAGAAGAAGCGGGAACGACCGGGTGATTCCGTCGGACGGAACCTCGAACTGAGGCTCATATGAACGGCTACAACTTTACAGAGCGGGTACGAAAAGTCCTGGCAATGGCGCGCGAGGAAGCCGCCAGGCTGCACCATGAATACGTCGGTACTGAGCACATATTGCTCGGTCTGATCAGGGAAGGCGAAGGAGTTGCAGCGGCTGTCCTTCAAAATCTCTCCATCGACCTGGACGAAATCCAGCAGAAGATCGAGGAGCAGGTGAAGAAGGGGAAAGCTACGCAGGCGACTGGTCCAGACCTCCCCTACACGTCACGCGCCAAGAAAGTGCTCGAGCTTGCCATGAACGAGGCGCGCGAGCTCAACCACAGCTACGTGGGCACCGAACATTTGCTCCTGGGACTTCTTCGTGAGGAGAAGGGGATCGCGGCGCAAGTTCTCACCGATATAGGTGTAAACCTCGATACCGCACGCACAGAGACGTTGCGCCTGCTCGGCAGCGAGATGCCACAGACTGGAGCGACGGCGCAACAGAGTAACCAGCCGCCACCTCCCTCAGCGAAAGGGGAAAAGAAGTCGAAAACCCCCGCGCTCGATCATTTCTGCCGCGATCTCACACAGCTCGCAGCTGAGGGGCAACTCGATCCTACTATCGGCCGCGCAAAGGAGATTCAGCGGGTGATGGAGGTGCTAACACGGCGAAAGAAAAACAATCCGGTGCTCATTGGAGAGCCGGGCGTAGGCAAGACAGCGATTGTCGAAGGGCTCGCCCAGCTCATAGCAAATGGCGAGTGCCCGGAATCGCTACGCGATAATCGCGTTCTCGCGCTCGACATGGCGGCCGTCATAGCCGGCACGAAGTACCGCGGACAGTTCGAGGAGCGGCTCAAGGCGGTCATGAACGAGATCGCCCAGAACAAGAACGTCATTCTGTTCATCGATGAGCTGCACACGCTCGTGGGTGCAGGTGCGGCTGAAGGCGCGATCGACGCCAGCAACATGCTCAAGCCCGCGCTCGCGCGTGGCGAGCTGCAGTGCGTGGGCGCCAGCACTCTCAACGAGTACCGGAAGTACATCGAGAAAGACGGTGCTCTGGAGCGGCGTTTTCAGACTGTCATCGTCGATCCTCCAACGGTCGAGGAGACCGTCGAGATTCTGCGCGGCCTTCGCAAGAAGTACGAAGATCACCATCACGTCTCCATACCGGATCAGACCCTGGTGTCTGCGTCCAAGCTTTCCGAACGCTACATCACCGACCGTTTTCTTCCCGACAAGGCGATCGATGTGATCGACGAGGCGGGGGCGCGTGCGCGGCTTGCGGCCCAGGCTCCGCCGGCCGAAGTGGCGAACCTGAAGGCGAAGCTGGAGGATGTGAATAGCGAGAAGGAAGCAGCGGTTCGGGATCAGAACTTCGAGAGCGCAGCTTCGCTACGCGACAAGGAGCGGGAGATTCAGGGGGAGATCCGCCGGAAGCAGGAAGAATGGGAAAAGCATCGGCAGTCCTATCGTCCCGTTCTCGGGGAGGAGGAGATCTCTTTCATAGTGAGCCGCTGGACCGGAATTCCGGTCATGCGCCTGCAGGAGGCGGAAAGCTCCAGGCTGTTGCGGATGGAAGAGGAACTCCACGCCACCGTCGTGGGTCAGGACGAGGCGATCAAGGCGTTGGCACGCTCCATCCGCCGGAGTCGCGCGGGGCTCAAGGATCCCAACAGGCCCATCGGTAGTTTCATATTTTCCGGGCCTACGGGCGTCGGGAAAACCGAGCTTGCGCGAGCATTGGCGAAATTTCTGTTTGCGGACCCGTCGGCTCTCATTCGCGTCGACATGAGCGAGTACATGGAGAAGTTCTCCGTTTCACGTTTGATCGGAGCGCCGCCAGGCTACGTGGGCTACGAGGACTCCGGGACGCTCACGAAGGCGGTGCGCCGTAAGCCCTATAGTGTTGTTCTACTCGATGAAATCGAGAAAGCGCACGCAGACGTCTTTAACATCCTTCTGCAAGTGCTCGATGAGGGGCATTTGACGGATAACTACGGGCGTGTGATCGACTTCAAGAACACTGTTGTTATCATGACCTCGAACGTTGGGGCGCGCGATATCACCAAGGGCAAGTCGCTCGGCTTCTCGGAAAAAAGCGACGAAAGGGATTCATTCGAGCGAATGTCTGAAAAGGTGAAAGAGGAGCTGCAGCGCGTTTTTAATCCGGAGTTTCTCAACAGGCTGGACGACACCATAGTTTTCCACCCGCTGTCGCGCGAACACATCTCGAAGATCGTTAGCATCCTGCTTCGGGACGTGCAAAAGCGGCTCGTGGATGAGGAACTGACCCTCAAGCTGACCGATAGCGCCGTGGAATTCCTTGGCTCGCAAGGCTTCGATGAGAAATTCGGAGCTCGGCCGCTCAAGCGGGCAATTCAGCGGTATATCGAAGATCCGCTTTCGGAGAAGATTCTCACCGCGGAATTCGCCAAGGGAGAAGAGGTTGAAGTGGACGTGTCCCCGGATCAGAAAAAGCTCGAGTTCCGCGTCCTGACGAAAACGCCCTGATCGGAAGCTGATCTTTCGACAGCGGCCGGAGGGAACCCGACAGGGCTCTCTCCGGCCGCTTCCGTGTATATTACTGCCATGCGACGACTCTATCTTTTCGCGGCCCTGCTTTTTGGTGCCGCTACGCCTATACTCGCCCAACGCCCACCGAGTGTTTGCGCGATTCCCGACTCCATTATCGTACGCGGGAACACGCGTGTAAGCGACGGCACCATCAGGGCCGATGCCGGAATACGGTTGACCGACACGTTAAACCACATTGCTATTCAGAGGGCAATAGCGGCGGTCTTCGCTTCGGGGCAGTTCGACGACGTCAGGATTGTGTGCGAACCGGATGCGGATGGCACGCGCAGCAGCTACGTAATCGAAGTAAGAGAGCGGCCGGTGCTCGGGGACGTAGCCGTGACTGGCGTGAAGAATCTGTCGAATCGCACTGTCAAGGAGCGTGTCGACTTGTTGATTGGCCGAGCGATTGACCCGTCGCAAGTTGCGCGCGTCGTTCAGCGTATCGACTCGCTTTACGAAGCGGAAGGTTATTTTCTCGCCACCGTGCGCCCCGAGACCACGGTTACAAATGGCAAGACCAAGTTGACCTTCCGTATCGATGAGGGCCGGCGTCTCGCTGTGGCCGGGATTGTCGTTGAGGGAAACAAACGGCTGTCAGATGGCGAAGTTGTTGGTGCGATGAAGACGCGCCCTGAGGGATTTTGGTGGTTCAGGCGCGGAGGGTTCGATGAGGATGCCTATGCCGCGGATATCGGCGATCGAATTCCCAAACGGTACGCAACCGACGGATTCGTGGATTTTCAGGTTACGCAGGACACGCTTGTCGTCGACCGCGATCGAGGCAAGGCATTGATCCGCGTCACTGTCGACGAGGGCCCCCGATATCGTGTCGGCTCCTTTGAGGTCGTGGGTAACCGCCGGTTTTCGTCGGAGGAGATCGCACGCTTTTTTCCTTTCACGAAGCGCGACCCCTCGGTAATGGACCGCCTTAAGGGAGTGATTGGAAAAGGCACCGACAATACGAATGCATTCAATCAGGCGGAGTGGGACGAAGCGATACAGCGAGTCAATACAGCGTACTACAATGAAGGATACATCCAGGCGCGGGTAACTCCCGTGGTCGATCGTGTGGTTACACCAGACTCTCTGCACGCGGTGAATCTGCGCTGGGAAATACAGGAAGGATCGCCAGCCACGATCAACAAGATAGAGATTGGCGGTAACGACTATACTACCGAAGCATGTATCCGCGATCAGCTGGTGATTCTGCCGGGTGATGTCTTTAATTATGACCGGCTGATTCGAAGCTATCAGAACATCGGCAATCTCGGATTTTTTGAGCAGCCGATGCCTTTTCCTGATACCCGCCCAGCCAACGACAAGGGAGACATTGACATCGTCTTCAACGTCAAGGAGAAGCAGACAGGAAGCGTGAACTTTGGTGCGTCGATGGGACAGGGGACTGGAGTAGGTGGTTTTCTGGGACTGGACCAGCCCAATGTTTTCGGTCAATGCAAGCGCGTGTCGCTCAATTGGCAGTTCGGACGCTACCTAAACGATTTCCAGCTCAGCTTCACCGATCCTTCCATCCGGCAGTCGCGCATCTCGGGAACGTTGTCGGCCTACCACACCCGCTCGCGTTTCACTGTGGCTGACCTTGGCCGCACAACGCGCTCCGGAGGCTCGCTGCAGTTCGGCTTCCCGGTGAGGTGGTCTCCTTACACACGGGTTTTCCTGTCTTACGGGGGAGAGCAGGTAAAGTCGAATGGCGGGTTATTCGATCGCGATACGCTGCCGGGATTGAGTCGCGACGGATTTCGCTCCACAGTCGGTGTTTCCACCACGCACGATACTCGCATAGACATGCCGTTCGCATCGGCGGGCGGGATGCAGACCTTGAGCGCTCAGTTCAATGGTGGGCCACTGGGAGGGTCGGCGAACTTTCAGCGGTACACCGGCGAAATGCGAGCGTACGCGCCCCTTGGCCAGTTTGGAGGCGAGAAGCCCGGCTCTCAGCCTGTAAAGTTCGTCCTCGGCCTGACAACGAGAGCTGGTACCGTCTTCGGCGATGTGGGCCCGTTCCTGGTATCCCAAAAATTCGCCCTCGGAGGCACTCAGTACGGTGAGCTTCTGCGAGGCTACGACGAGTTCTCCATCTCGCCGCAAGGTTATGTGACGGGAACCAGCACAACTCAGGCGCGCCGCGAATCGTTCGGCAATGCGTTCCTTTCAACGACCGCCGAAGTGGGATTACGTCTCAACCAGCAGGTGTATGCTAATGTCTTCTTTGATGCGGGAAATGTATGGAATCGTCCCCGCGATTTCGACCCGACGCGCCTTTTCCGCGGCGCCGGAATCGGCGTGGCGCTGATTACTCCCCTCGGTCCTCTCGGGCTCGACTGGGCGTACGGATTCGACCGGCTTGACGCCCTGGGGCGCCCCGACCCCAAATGGCAACTGCACTTCCGACTCGGGAACATCTTTTAACCGGAGTTTCGTGATGGGATACAAGTCTCGTTCAGTGATGCTATCGCTTGGCTTTTTGGGCGCATTCGGAGGTTCTGCGTTGGCGCAGACGCCGGTGCCTAAAATCGTATATTTGAACTCGCAGCAGATTCTGGCGCAGGCACCCGGGCGCGCCGAGGCCGAAGCGCAGTTTCAGAAGGAGTTGGCAACCTACCAGGCACAAGTAAAGCGGATGGGAGATTCGCTCAACGTTCTGGTCGCCGCGTACAACAAGCAGGAAGTGATACTCAGTCCCGCCGCCAAGGAAACGAAGCAGAAAGAACTTCAGGGCAAGGAACAGGAGTTCGAGCAACGGCGTCGGACGCTGGAGCAGCAAGCGCAGAAGCGTGAGGCGGAGCTTACGCGTCCCATTCTCGATCAGATTCAGAAGGTCATTAATGACATGCGCACGGAGGAGGGGTACGCCTTCATTCTTGATGCAGGCTCGTCTGCGGGCGTGGTGGTTGCGGCCGACAAGAATCTCGACGTAACTGAAAAGGTTCTGGTGCGCCTGCGGACTCTCGCCGCGACGACTCCGAAAGCCGGCGCGAGTAGACCGACTGGAACCGCCGGGCCAACCGCCAATCCGTCAGGCGCCACTCGTCCAAAGCCACCAGCGCAACGTTGACGGCTCGGCACGATGCGCATGCTCCCGGCGGTGGGGGAACTCGTTCCCTCACCGCCGATGCCATAGCGGCACTTGTCGGGGGAAAACTGGTAGGGGACGGAAAGGTAGAAGTGCGTGGAGTTGCACCACTAGACAGGGCTGTAGCCAACGAAATCAGCTTCCTCGGGATGGCGAAATACGCCCCGATGTTGGCCGCAACGCGGGCCGGAGTAATTCTTGTGTCGCCTGCTCTGGCTGAAGTGGCTGGGGGCCCCTCCAGTCGCATTCTTGTGGATCGCCCGCACGAGGCAATGCTCGCACTCATTCCGGAACTCTACGAAGTACCCGTTACACCACCTGGGATTCACCCCACTGCGGTGCTCGGCCGCGGCGTGCGGATTGGGAGTGACGTTTTCATCGGGCCATACGCGGTTATCGGGGATGACGTCGTTCTCGGCGACCGCGTGCTCGTAGGCAGTCACTGCGTGCTTGGGAGTGGTGTAATGCTAGGAGAGGACACTCATCTACTCTCCTCAGTAACTCTTTATGCGGGCGCTGTTGTTGGCGCGCGAGCCCGTTTGCATTCGGGAGTGCGCGTAGCAACTGATGGATTTGGCTACGTCTTCAAGGACGGTGCGCATCAGAAGCTGCAGCATGTTGGCCGCTGTGTGATTGGGGACGATGTCGAGATTGGTGCGAACAGCACCATCGATCGGGGGAGCATCGATGACACCGTGGTTGGCGCAGGCACGAAGATCGACAATCTCGTGCATGTTGGGCACAACGTACGAATCGGTCGTATGTGCCTCATCATGGCGCAGGTTGGCATTGCCGGATCGGCGCGCATTGAAGACGGCTGTATTCTGGCAGGACAAGCGGGAATCGGCGGACACGTAACGATCGGCAAGGGCGCGCGGATCGGGGGACAATCGGGAGTTTTCGGCGACGTGCCAGCAGGCGAAGCGTGGTCGGGATACCCAGCGCGTCCGCACAAGGACTCGTTGCGCGCTCACGCGGCAATGTTCAAACTACCCCACCTTATCAGGCGCCTGGAGCGGCTGCTGGACCAAAAGGAACCTTGATGTCTTCGCGTCACTCGATCTCGGAGCGCGTGACACTGGAAGGCATCGGGTTGCACCTCGGTCGCACTTGCCGCCTTACTTTCGTGCCGGCGGCGGGAGGTACCGGCGTTGTATTCAGGCGCATCGACCTGGCCGGCTCGCCAGAGATACCCGCGCATGTCGACCAGGCGGTGGTGAGTGAGCGGCGCACGCAGCTGGCG
>JACDCM010000571.1 GCA_013817545.1 Gemmatimonadaceae bacterium
TCCCGGCTGCCGCATCAGAACGCGCTGAAAGCTGAGTAGCGCATCGTCGTACTTCTCCTGCAGCATTAGCGCCCATCCAAGCAGCGACTCGGCCTGCGGGTCATCGGGCGCGAGCTCCAGTCCCTTGTGCAGGGCGCGCTCTGCGCCATCGTGGTCGCCGAGTGCGATAAGACTCCACCCCTTCTCGACGAACGATGAGGCATTCAGATGATCCGAACGCAGCACGGGCTGAACTCCAGTGAATCTTGGAGCCAGCGATGGTGGTCCAGACGGCGCACTCTGAGTCTGCTTCCACTGCTCCGCAAGGCGCTTCACCGCCTCCTTGAGCTCGCCCAGCTGCGACATCTCGCTGTCCACACTCTTGTACAGAGCAATTATGTCCGTGCGGATCGCGTCGCGCTCATTTCCCGGAAGTACGGGCGCCTTATCGAGGCGGCTCGACAGGCTGGCGAAGCGCGCGCGCAAATCCGAATCGGGCATCTAGGCCTTCGCCAGCGACTCGGTCTTGACGTCCTGCAATGCCATTTGCTCTTCCGCGGTGAGCAGGCGCGTCACGTCGAGACAGACGACAAGGCGCTTTTCGCGCCTAACCAGACCCAGGAGATATTCCGCGGACAGTCCGCGAAAAAGTTTGGGCGGCGGTGCGAGCTGCTCAGCCGCCACCGTTATAACCTCGAGCACGGCATCGACAACCGCGCCTATCCAGCCTTGTGAAGTATTGAAGACCAGGATCCTGGTTTCGAGCTTTGCCTCCACTAACTCCAGCTCGAACCGGCGACGCAAGCTTATTACGGGAACGACCTCATTCTGATAGTCGATGACACCCTCGATCCAGCGCGGAGTGTTGGGAATCGCCGTGGGTTGCTCGTAGCGAAGCACGCGTTCCACGGCATAGATGTCCGCCGCGAAATGATCGGCGCCAAGCCGAAACGTGACCAGCTGGCGAAGGGCCGCCGCACTCATGCCGCCTCCGGCAGTGAATAGCCAGTGCATGCCGCCACAAGAGCAGAACCGTCCAGGATTCCGACGAGTCCGGCATCCCAAGCCGCGACGCCGAGAAGCAGCCCATCACCGGCATCGTCAAGCACGGGGCGGCGGAGTGACGGCGCGTCGACGAGGATGACATCCTCGACGTCGTCAACCGCGATTCCCACACGACGATCGCCAGACCTCATGAGCAGCATCACTCCATCCGGGTTGGATAGCTCCGCACGCAGTACGCGAGAGGGCGAGAATACCGGCACGAGTCTCCCACGCAGCTCGAATACCCCAAGCATCGAACCGGACATGTCGGGAACCGCGTGCACAGCGTCGGATTCCACAGCTTCATCGACGCTGGCAAGATCGATCGCGAAAATTTCTCTACCGACACGGAAAGACAGCAACTCCACCTGTCCCACACCGATTGCGAGCAACTCGCGAACGTTCCGGGGCCGGCGGATGCCGGGCTCCGACAGGTCGTTCCACGGGGCTTCTGGTTCGAGGCCACTCGTTTCGGATCGCGCACCCGAGCCCCCAGCCGTACCAGCATCCTCACCGACATCCGGGGCAGGCACAATGGCGTGCAGCGGCATATCCGAAACAGACGCTTGCTCGATCGCATCGCTTGCAGCCGGCAATCCCTGCACGCCGGACGCCGCGGCCGTTACCGGGCGCCGAGTGGAGCGGCTACGCGTTTTCCGTGTTTTCTCTTTGGTGGTCATGTCATCTTCTTGATCGAATACGGGCGAGACCCAGTGCTTTCCATACTCAAGACCACTCTGCGCCATTGGAGGTCACAAGGGCGAAAGCACGAAGCTTCCGTTCAGCATTTCAACGACGGTGGAAGCCACTTCTTCCAGTGGAACGATTCTGTGGGCACCTCCCGCCGCGAGCGCAGCTTGAGGCATGCCGTAGATGACGGACGTAGCCTTGTCCTGAGCGAGTCCCACGCCGCCGGCGTCCCTGATGGCGCGCAGTCCCGCCGCTCCATCGCGCCCCATTCCAGTCAGAACAACGCCCATTGCCGCGCGCCCAAAGTGAGCGGCAGCAGATCGAAACAATGGATCCGCCGCCGGGCGCACCCCCCATATTGCCGGGGAATCATCCAGTGCGATGCAGGCAGCAGAGTCTTCGGCGCGCACCGACATGTGATAACCGCCCGGCGCGATATAGACTCGATCGTGCGCTATCGGCTCTCTGTCCTTTGCTTCGCTTACAGGCAACTGGCTTTGAAGGTTGAGCCGCTCGGCGAGGCTGCGCGTGAAACCGGCCGGCATGTGCTGAACTATGAGCACTGCCGCTCCCAGGGAC
>JACDCM010000193.1 GCA_013817545.1 Gemmatimonadaceae bacterium
ATGCTCGCGAGTTCGGTTGTGCATTCGCAGCAACCGGTCACCGCGCCGGCCGGCACCTACGTCTTACGCGCCGCTCGGCTGATTGACGGAACTGGAGCAGCACCGATTCAGAATGGCGTGGTGGTTGTCACGGGTAACCGGATTACGGCCGTGGGACGTGCTGAGAGCGTGACGGTGCCGCCGGGAGCCAGGACGATCGACCTCGGGGACGCTACGCTGCTTCCGGGATTCATCGACTCCCACACTCACATCGTGGGGCGCACCCTTGGCGACCCCAAGGGAGACATGGCCAGCGTCAAGGATTTCGCCAGCTTCGGCGCGATACTGGGCGTCGACAACATGCGAAAGACGTTGATGTCGGGGTTCACGACCATACGAAACCTCGGCGCTGGCGATTTCGATGACCTTGCGCTTAGGCAGGCTGTCGACGAGGGACGGATCGCCGGTCCACGAATGCAGACGTCGGCGCACGCACTTGGAATCACTGGCGGCCACTGCGACGAGAACGGCTACAAGCCCGGAATGTTCGACGGCGGCGTCAAACAGGGCATTGCGAATGGGCCCGCCGAGGTCAGAGCCGCGGTGCGCTATCAGGTGAAGTACGGCGCCGACGTAATAAAGACGTGCGCGACCGGCGGAGTGCTATCGGAGGGAGATGCCGTCGGCACGACGCAGTACACGCTCGAGGAGCTCACGGCAATGGTGGAAGAGGCGCACAAGCTCGACGAGCGCAGAGTCGCCGCGCATGCGCACGGGGCCGAGGGCATCAAGATCGCCACTCGAGCCGGCGTTGCGTCGATCGAGCACGGTTCCTTTCTTGATGCCGAGGGAGCGCGCTTGATGGCGCAGAAAGGGACGTTCTTCGTGGCAACACTGGTGGCGGGGGAAGCCGTCGAGCGCGCCGCGAAGAACGGGGTCCTGAAGGGGCTTCGGGCGGAGAAAGCCCTCGCTGCCGCCGCGGCAATGAAGAACGCGATCAAGCTCGCGGTCGCGAACAAGGTGCCCATCGCGCTCGGCACGGACGCTGGCGTGATTGCGCATGGAGGCAACGGCCGCGAGTTCAGGCTTCTGGTGGAGTGGGGCGGGCTTTCGCCGATGCAGGCAATAGTAGCTGGAACGATGGGAAGCGCGAAGCTGCTCGCCTGGGACAAGCGGATCGGATCGCTGGCAGCGGGCAAGCTGGCCGATGTGGTTGCGGTTCCCGGCGATCCGACCACTGACATCACAGCCATGGAGCGAGTGGCGTTCGTTATGAAGGACGGCGTGGTTTACAAGACGCCGGAGCGCGTTGAGGCGATACCGTAGGATTGCGGATTGCGGATTGCGGACTGCCTGCTGCGTGCTGAACTGTGTACTGCGAACTGCGAACTGCGATTGCGAAGCGCGGATGCGGATTGCTGATTTCTGACTTATGCCGTTGCACGCATTCAGTTCGGCCGCTTACACGATTCCCCTGCCGCCCGGGCATCGCTTTCCGATCGAGAAATACGCACTCCTCCGGGATCTGGTGTTATCGCAGGGTCTCGTAACGAGTGAGCGTCTGCACTCTCCAGATCGCGCGACGCTGGACGAACTGCGACTGGTTCACACAGCCGATTATGTAGACCGATTGACAGAGGGACGGCTGACCGAAAAGGAGATGCGTCGCGTCGGGTTTCCCTGGTCTCGTGAGCTCGCCGAGCGTTCGTACCGCGCTGTCGGTGGAACGATCGGGGCTACGCGCGCGGCGTTCGAGCACGGCATCTCGATTAACCTAGCCGGGGGCACACACCACGCCTTCCCGGACCACGGAGAAGGGTTCTGCGTTTTTAACGACGTCGCCGTGTCTATTCGGGTGCTGCAACGAGAGCGGCGTATCAAACGGGCCGCGGTGATCGACCTGGACGTGCACCAGGGGAACGGAACGCACGCCATTTTCGCCGGCGATGCGAGCGTCTTCACTTTCAGCATGCATGGCGGTCGCAACTACCCGTTCAACAAGGTAGCCGGCTCACTCGACGTCGAGCTGCTTGATGGGACCGGCGACGACAGGTATCTCGAGCTTCTCGCCGGGCACTTGCCCGATGTCCTGATGTGCGCGGCGCCGGACATGGTCATCTACCTCGCGGGAGCGGATCCGCACGAGCACGACCGGCTCGGAAGGTTGAAAATGACCCACGATGGCCTGAGCAGGCGCGATGCCATGGTAATCGCGGCGTGCCGCGAGGCCGGTATTCCAGTCGCCATCACCATCGCCGGCGGATACGGTCACGATATAGCCGAGACCGTTCGAATACACGCCAACACGGTGAGAATCGCCAAAGATTTCGCGTGATCGGCCTGGCCTCCAACCCTTTTGACCGTCGGAGAGTCTAAGTAGTCGGTCCCGTTAGTACGCGAGCACCGTTAGCAGGACTCGTTGCGCCACCAAGTCATCACTTCGCACAGCCGCTCGGTCACAGCACCGTTGGGCGCGCATCGCTGCTGCACCAGCATTCAGCCGCCGAGCAGTCTTCCCGGCATCGAATTCAAGAGGATTTCCCAATGGCGCTCCGTTACGACGTTTCGTCCGTCATGCCGTCCTTGATTTGCCGGTCCGCGGGCGAACGAGTGCTTCTGATGTCGGCGCTCGTTGTTTGCGTCGTCCAAACCGAAGCCTTTGCACAGTCTACCAACGGTCAGCATTCCGTCCCACCACCGGTAGCGCGAGCCGTGGAGTGGACGGGCGCGATCACGATCGACGGACGGCTGGATGACGCGGGGTGGGCCTCGGCGACTCCCATCACCAACTTCACGCAGTTCGATCCGAATGAAGGACAGCCAGGAACGCAACGCACGGAAGTGCGGTTCCTGTATGACTCCGACGCATTGTTCGTGGGCGCCCGCATGTACGACTCGCTCGGCGCCAAGGGTGTAAGCACGCGACTGGCGCGACGCGATCAGGGCGAGGACGCCGATTATTTTCAGATCGTACTCGACTCCTACCATGATCATCTGGGGCGCGCCTTTTTTCAGATCAACCCATCCTCGGTCAAATTCGATGCCCTCGGGCAAGGTGGGTCCAATCCGGACGCCTCGTGGGATCCCATTTGGGAAGGGATAGCGAGGATCGATTCTGCGGGCTGGACAGCCGAGATGCGCATCCCGCTGTCGCAGCTTCGCTTCGCTCGCGACTCTGTGCAGACATGGGGTATGCAGATTCGGCGGTTCGTCAATCGGCTGAACGAAGAGACACAGTGGGCCCACTGGTCGAAGACCGAAGCCGGGGGGCCGCCGCGCTTCGGACATCTCGAAGGCATACGCATCGGTGCTCGCGCACGACATCTGGAAGTGCTGCCGTACGTGGTTGCGCGATCGAAGTTCGTGCGACCAAGCGATGCGAACGATCCCTTCCAGGACAAGAGCGAGTACGCTACTCGTGTTGGAGGCGACGTCAAATATCTGCTCACGTCCAATCTCACGCTCGACGCCACCATCAACCCCGACTTCGGCCAGGTTGAAGTCGATCCGGCCGTCGTGAATCTGTCGGCTTTCGAAACCTTCTTTCCGGAACGGCGCCCGTTCTTTGTGGAGGGTGCGGGCATCTTCAGCTATGGCGGTTTCAGCTGCTTCTTCTGCAGCAACGTTTCGTCGCTCGGACTCTTTTATTCGCGCCGTATCGGGCGGCAACCACAGGGGTTTGCGTCAGGCACATACGTGGACACTCCCGAGAACACCACCATACTCGGCGCCGCGAAGATCACTGGCCGAACTCGCAACGGCATTTCACTTGGCCTGCTCAACGCTGTGACGCGCGAAGAGCGCGCGTCAGTGATTGATACGGCCGACGGCAGCAGCATTTTCAGAGCGCGTGTACCCGTTGAGCCTCTCAGTAACTATCTGGTGGGGCGCGGCCGAAAGGATTTTCGCGGCGGCAATCTCGTGATCGGCGGCATCGTCACTTCGGTACTGAGAAGATTCGATACGCTGGCGTTGGCAGAGCGGCTTAACCGGCACGCGGAGTCCGTGGGTACCGACATCCAGCTGCGCTGGAACGAGCGGCGGTACAGCTTCACGGCTCAATTGGCCGCGTCCAACATCGATGGCGATTCAAATGCGATCCTCCGGGCAAAACGCTCTTCAGCGCGATACTTCAACCGGCCTGACCGCGATGGCGGCCGTGGCTTGGATCCCACCGCCACGTCGATGCAGGGGCTCGGCGGCTACGCTCGACTGGCCAAGGATGCCGGCGACTGGCTGTACGAAGGTGCAGTGAACTTCCGCAGTCCGGGCTTCGAAGTGAACGACCTCGCCTTCCTCACGCGCTCGGATTACGTGTGGATGAACACGAACGTCTTTCGCTACTGGTCCAAGCCAAGGTCATGGTATCGCGATTTGTCCGTAATCGCCGGTGCTCAGCAGCAGTACAACTACGACAATGATCTCATCGACCGGCAGTTTCACGGGTTCCTCAGTGGTACCGCGACGAATTTCTGGCGCGGCAGCATCTTCTACATCTACCGGCCCGCGACCCTGGAGGACCGGCTCACACGGGGCGGCCCGGTGGTCATGCGCGGCACCGCGCGCACGACGTTTCTCAACCTGAATTCCGACTCCCGGAAACGTATCGTGTTGTCGACGAATCCTACGTATGGATGGAACGACGAGGGGGGCTATGGCTACAGCGCCAACGTTTATGCGACTGTGAAGCCGGCGTCCAACGTCAGCTTCTCGCTGGGGCCCTCATACAACCGGTCGTCGTCTCCCAACGGGTTTGTTGGATCAGCCGCCGCGGACACGGCCACCGATGTGATAGCGAAGCGGTTTTTTGGGCGGCATTACATCTTTGCCGACCTGGTTCAGCGATCGCTCTCGATGGACACCAGGCTGAACGTGACATTCACGCCAACGTTGTCTCTCGAGCTGTTTGCTCAACCGCTTATCGCAAGCGCGGACTACGGTAACTACAAGGAGTTCAACGCACCGCGCTCGCTTAAAAAGAATGTGTTTCAACCCGAAGGCGGCGTCGTGCGGAGAGACCGCGGAACGATCGTGGAGCGAGGAAGCAACGAAAGTTCGTTCTTCGAGATTGACCCGGACGGCCCCGACGGTCCAGCGAACTCGTTCACTTTCAACCCCAGCTTTCGAGACTTCAACTTCCGTTCTCTGCGCGGCAACGCGGTGGCCCGGTGGGAATATCGTCCGGGCTCAACGCTCTTCGTCGTCTGGACGCAGGATCGCAGCGACTTTGTCTCCGAGGGCGACTTCCAGCTCGGAAGGGACAGGGAAGCGCTGTTCAGAGCGCACCCCGACAACGTCTTCCAGATCAAAATGAACTACCATTTCGGATTCTGAGCGCCTGGTGGACGCGCGCGTAGAGGCCGCGTCCAGCCCTCATGTGCCGGGCGCGGTATGGGCGGTTGGGTTATCTTGTACCAGCCAAACGCCCACGAATCCTTGTCATCGCGCATCCCTTCCCCACGCGAATCCGGCTTCACCACATCGACGGCCGTGCCTCTGTATTGGACGGCTTACGGTGCGGTTGGCGCGCCGCGCCTGCTGCTTCTGCATGGCGGACCGGGCGCACATCACGATTACATGCTTCCGCAGATGCTCCGCCTCGCCGGTTCGCATGAGCTGATCTTCTACGACCAGCGAGGTGGAGGCCGCTCAAAAACGAACAGCCGCGAAGCCATCACCTGGCAGACGCATGCCGACGACCTGCGCGCCCTGGTATCGGAGTTTGGCGTCGAGCCTGTATCGCTGCTTGGATATTCCTGGGGAGCAATGCTCGCGCTGCTGTATGCGCTGGCGGCCTATGAGGACGCTGCCAGCAGTCCGCCCCAGCGGATGGTGCTCATGAGCCCCGCTCCGCTCACGCGCGAGTACCGCAGCGAGTACGAAGACGAATTCGATCGCCGCATGGCTGGCAACAACGTCCGCACTCTGCGCGAAGAGCTCGCCACATCCGGACTCCGGGAGCGGGATCCCGCGGCATACCGTCAACGTGGCTTCGAGCTCAGCGTGGCGGGGTTTTTCGCGGATCCGGCACGAGCGCGGGATCTTACTCCTTTCAAGGTGACGGGCCGCGTGCAGCAGTCCGTTTGGGAGAGTCTCGGCGACTTCGATATGCTGCCACGACTGAGTGCTATCCAGTGCCCAACACTGATCCTGCACGGGCGCGCCGACCCGATCCCGCTCGCTTCCTCGGAAGCTGCGGCTCGCATCATGCCCAATGCAAAGCTGGTGGTGCTCGATTCGAGCGGACACGTACCTTATGTCGAGCAACCAGAGGAACTCTTCAGCGCAATCGAGCTTTTTCTTGCCGACACGGCACCAGGGTCACATCAGTGAGGACACATGGTCAGAGATGAAATCTTGGAGCTTCCAGCGATTCAGATCGACCAGCAGTGGTACGACGTATCACTGCAGACGTGGCATGATGGGACCAAGTTTGCGGGGCGGCTCTGGTTCGAGGGGCCGGGCACGGAGCGCGGAGGGATGCCTGGTCGCCGGCTTTTTTCCGGCGCGAACCGCGATGAGTTGATTGACCGCGTGCAGGAGATACCGCCAGAGGAGATCAGCGGTCAGTTCCGTCACGCGATGACAGACCGGCGGCGCTATATGCCGCTACGCGGAGTTGTTGATGAATTGCTCCACAATGTGCGCATCTACAATCAGGTTGCGGTTGATATCAGAACGGGCGCGACGCAGAGCGAGCCTGGCGAAGAAGAGCTGTTGGTAGTAAAGCAACGAATGCTGGAATTGGTGGACGACATGAGAAAGGTCGCGGGAATAGAGGATTTGGGCGAAAGCTAGGGAGTCGCTGGAGGCGCGGGACAGGAGGTGGGTAGCTACTTGAATTCGTGATTTGCTGTGCTCGGTCCGCGGTCGTGACGACACACGCCTGATTTTTTTGGTCCGCACGACACCTCTTCCCACATTCGTCGTCCCTCCTCCTCCTGCCTCCCTGCCATTTTCCATGCGCCTCTCACCGTACGACGCTATCCTCGAGCCCCTTGAAGCCAGTAGCTGGCCAGCCATACGCGACGAGGCTGAACAGCGCGGCATTGATACGCGCAGACGTGACCGTTTTGTTTTGCTGGGAAATGCCGGCGCGGCGCTAAAGGAGATGATTCCGGACGACGCGCCTCCCGAGGCTGTGGAGCAGTACGCGGATTTGCTGTATCATGGCTATCAGTTCTGGATATTCGGGAAGCACACCTTCGAGCTGGACACGAGCACAACAGATCGAATAACTGCTCCCTTTTACGAGTTTGGGGACTGGCTTTTTACAGCTCCGCCGTCGGCCTATCTGCAGTTCCCGAATCAACGCATCTGGGCTCGCGTCGCGGCTGATGCGCCCTACGAGCCCGCGGACGGATGCTTCGTCATAGCGGACGGCACAGAGCCGGCACCTGATGCCGGCATGCATCTTCGCGCACAGCTGGTGCTGGGACTGCGCGCTGACCGCGCTGGTGTTTCGCTGGTCTCGTATCGTACGGACTTCGATCCGGAGAAGGTCGCCTCGCTCGCGCAACGTCCATGGCGCGAAGATGCGGAGCCGTTCTCGAACAGCATTCCCGGTGGCCATAAAAAGGGGTTCCGCACCATTGCCACCACTAGCGAGCTGGAGGCGCTGGTTATCAGGGCGCTGAAGGAGATCGATGAGGGGGAAGCAGTCTGAACGAATCCCATGATCTGTCAGAAGTTCGTCCGCGACATGG
>JACDCM010000194.1:0-5292 GCA_013817545.1 Gemmatimonadaceae bacterium
CTGTATTTTCGCGCTCAGCGGTACACAGATGCGACGCGGATGTTTGAGATTGTGACAACGCGTGACTCGGCGGCTGTGTCCACCGAGTTGCGCTCCGAGGCATTCTTCCGCCTTGGCGACGCCTATTTCGAGGTCGCCTCCCGCGACCGGGGCGCTGCTCGCCAAGCTGGCTTCGTAAGGGCTGCGACTGCGTACGAGAGAGCCGTTAACGTGGCGCCAAAGGGTGGGGATATATATTTCCTGTCGCTCTACAAGCTGGGATGGTCCTACTACAATCAGGCAACGCGCGCGAATCAAGCCGAGTATACCCGCGCAGTCGACGTCTTTGGGCGGCTGGTGTCGGAGTACGATCAACTTACGCCGGAACAACAGTCCAAACTTGGATTGCGTGGCGAAGCAATCGAGTATATGGCCATCGCCTTCACGCAGGTCGGTGGTGCACAGGCGGCCAGCGAGTTCTTCGAGTCACGCGGGGGTAGCTCCTTCAAGCTGCCCGTTCTTCGGCGCGTAGCCGCGAGTCTGCGTGACCAGGGCGACTTTACCCGCGCCGTGGATGCTTACCGGGCGGTGATTGCGGAATCCCCCACTGACAGTGCGGCGCTCACAGCGCAGCGCGAGATCGTGGACATATATCAGAATCGCATGCTCGAGCCGGAACAGGCACAACAGGCGCGGCTCGCTCTCGTCGAAACGTTCGGACCGGGATCACCATGGGGGCAGGCAAATGCGGGCCTCGTGGCTGAGGCCACGAAAGCTCGTGAGGAGGCACTAAGGCAGAGCGCGCAGTTCGCGCTAGCTCAGGCTCAGCAGAGAAGTGGCCGAGCCCGCTTTGAGCAGGCATCGGATCTTTACGGCAAGTACATCCAGGAATTCACTTCTTCGGATAGCGCGCAGGCCGTGAACTTTCTTTATGGAGAGGCCCTCTTTGGACAGGGTGAATTCGCGCGTGCTGGGGCCGAATACTCGCGTGCGGCGTACAACTACCCTGGCAAGGATGCGAAGCTGGCCCAGCAGGCCGGAACGAGTGCTATTGTCGCGCTCGATTCAGCGGTGGCGCGTAACAAAAGTGATCGCGCGGCACAGGATGCCTTGTTTGTGGGTGTGGATCAGTTCGTCGCGGCTTTCGGTGAAACCGATGTTGCCAAGAAGGCGCTTATCCAAAAGGGCAGGAGAGCCTCGGAGTCGGAAAGGTGGGATGTGATGGCTGCGACTTTCAGATCATACGCCGAGAAGTATCCCAATGATGCTTACACTCCTACTGCACAAAAGCTGGTTGGCGATGCATTGTATCGTTCAGGACAGTATGCCGAGGCGCAGGCACAATGGGAGTCTGCGCAGAAAATCGCGGTGGGCGCGGGAAGGCGTGCACTGTCGGATTCGATAACGAGACTGCAGACCGCTGCAGCCGCGACGTTTGCGGACACGCTTGTGAAGCAGGGTGATTACCGGCGTGCGGCTGAAGAAGTATATGTCGCATTTGCGGAGAAGAATCCGAACGATGCGAAGGCTCCGGATGCACTTCGAAATGCGATCGAGACATACATGTTGGCTGATTCGGTTGCGCGCTCACGCAACGACGAAGCCGCCTCTCGTCAGGCTCGGGAGCGGGCAATCGAGCTGTCGGGTCGTCTCGTGACGCAGTATCCGACGTATCGCTACCGCCTGCAGTATCAAAATCTGCAGGCGCGGCTCCTGGCTGAGACAGGGCGTCGCGAAGACGCTGTCGAAGCGCTTCGTGCTGTCATAGCGGCAACGCCAGCCGGGCCCGCCAAGGCCGATGCGATGGTAAGACTGGCAGTCACTCTGGATTCACTTGACCGAAAGGCAGACGCAGCCGCGGCATACGAGCAGTTTGCCGCAGCTTACCCGAGGGATCCGCGCGCTTCCGGCGCGCAGTACAACGCCGCGATTACCTATCGTGAGTCTGGAGACCAGGCTGCTGCGGCGCGTGCGTTTGGAACATTTGCCACCCGGTTCCCGCGCGACGAACGTGCATCGGAAGCTCGGCAGGCGCGGCTGGAGTTGTTGCGGTCTTCGGGCGATACGACTGCGGCAAACACCGAGCTAGCACGAATCTGCGCCAGCCCAACGGCGGATTTCAAAGCGGCGTGTTCCGCGAGAGTTGGCGAAGCAAATTTCCGGCGTGGTGCGGCACTGTACCCGCAGTATCAGTCGGTGAAGCTGGTGATCCCCAACGTGGCGCAGCTTACCGCGGCGGGGGTGAAGCGAGCGTCAGCCCGCAAGCAGACTCTGCTTCGCACGATGACGGGGCATTTCACTCGTGCCATTGAGAGCGGTTCACCGGAATGGCTTTCGGCCGCTACGTTCTACGCAGGTATGGCGCAATGGGACTACGGGAATTTCCTGAAGAATGCCGAGCTTCCGCAGAGTCTGACAGATGAACAGCGCGCCGCCGCAGTCCAGGGAGCATCCCAACAGGCAGAGCAAAACTACGAGGCGGCTCGCAAAACCTGGCAGTCATTGATCACCAAGGCGGAGCAGGAGAGTTTCAGCAACGCCTGGGTGGACCGCGCGCGCGAGGGTATCAAGGGAAATGTGCCCGAGTCTCCACCGACGAGCACACTTCCATCACCGGCAGTTGTTGTTGGGGGACTGAACTGATGCGACAGTACAAATTGGCGCCGAGTGCCATTGCCCTGGCGGTTTTGGCGCTGGCGTTCGCGGCACCGGTGAGTGAAGCGCAGAGGCGTCCACGGGCTATCGAAATACGCGGTCAGGTTCCGACGCCGCAGGTGGTGACGGTACGGCCCCGCGGGACGCCGGCATTCGATCGGCAGGTGTTGGTGCCGAACTTCTACAATCGTTCGTTCTGGCCCGGCATTCTGCCTGGCTATGCACTTATTTCTCAGAGAGATTTGACCGGGAGAACCGCGGTCGATTCGGCCGCACCGCAACAGGTTTCCGCACCGGCGGTTGGGGCAGCTGCCATTGCTCCTGCACCGCAGCTTCTTCAGCCGGTGGCGCCACGTCCGAGTGCGCAACCCGTACAAGCTTCTACAAGGGCATCCGAGATAGCGGCGCTCAAACGGGAACTTGAGCTTCGTCGAGCTCTAGCCGATTCGCTCGACGCGCGACGCCGTGCGCGTCTGGATTCAACCGAAGCCAGGTTGAAGCGTGAGTTGGAACGTCCGGTAGCTCCCGACACTGCGCGCCGTCCGCCGGGCACGGCTTCTGCTCGTCGAGATGAGTAGCTTTCGCATTAGTAAGTTCGAACTTTCCCTGGAGGATGCGCGTTCATGGGTTCCTTAGTTCAGTGGTTCCGAGATGGCGGCTGGATCATGTACCCGATTCTGGCGGTGGCCATTGTCGGACTGGCGATCTTCCTCGAGCGGCTTTACACGATCGTCTTCAGATCGAAAATCAATGGGCGCGCGTTCATTGAGCGGATAATTCAGCTAGTCCGTGCCGGAAAGGTCGAAGACGCGATCAAGCTCTGCGCACAGAGCAATGCGGTCCTTCCCGATATGGGACTTCTCATCCTGCGTAGCCGCAGCCGCGACGAGGCTGATTTGCAGAACGTTGCTGATGCCGCAGCCCTGTCAGTGCTGCCGCGGCTTACCAGACGGCTGCACTATCTTCCCATGTTGGCGAACGTCGCCACACTGATCGGGCTACTAGGTACCATCTTTGGTCTTCGCGCGGCGTTTGCTGGCGTGTCTCAGGCCGAAGCCGCGGAAAGATCGGCCGCTCTTGCGGCTGGTATCGCCATCGCGCTAAACGCGACCGGGTTCGGACTATTGGTAGCGGTGCCGCTTACAGTAGCGCATGCGTATCTGGTGAGTCAGGCGGAGACGATCATCGAGCAAGTCGATGAATTCTCGGTGCGACTCATCAATGCGCTCATCGATCGTCCAGACGTTCGATTGGGACACCGGTAGTTCGGCGCGACGGTTCTGTTGCCACCTGGCGCTTAGCCTAGGTGGTGGCGGGATCAGACTGCTGACGAGACGTACTAATGGCTTCACTCTTTCATAGAGCAAAACAGCGCCGCGCTGAACGGGCGTCGGTAACGGCATCGGGGAGCATCAACCTCGTGCCGCTTGTCGACATCCTCACGTCGATCGTGTTTTTCAGCTTGCTCACGTACACGGGGGCCGCCCTTGCCGCGCTTACGGCGTTTGACCTGTCGCTGCCGCCTGTGATGGTCACGCAAGAGCAGCTGGGTAATCGGACTGAAAAAGACATACTCAGCCTGCTTCTGGCGGTTCGCATCGGGGATGGTGGGTTGCAAGTGGAGCATTCTGAAGGTCTGAACCAGAGAATTGCCGGGTTGGACGAAAATGCACTTCAACAACTCGAAAGCGTTATGAGGCAGGTTCGTACACGCTTCCCGCAGAATAACGACGTACTTGTGGTGCCGTCGGACGAAGTCAGCTATGACGACGTTGTGCGTGTTTTTGAGCGGCTCAAGGTGGCCGGTTATTCCAGGCTGGCGCTCGGCAATCGTGCGCGCGATGCGCAAGCTGCCGCGCCCGGTGCAAGACGATGAGCCGGGGACGTGAAGCGCGCGCGATTCGTCGTCAGGCCCAGTTCGCCAAGTTCCGTATTGCGGAGCTCAATCTGATTCCACTCGTTGATACGTTCGTTTCTATTGTGTTCTTTGCCCTCACCACCTCCACGGTAGGAGAGTTGTCGCCTATTGTGGCCGGCGTGAATCTTCCCACATCATGGGTGGGTTCGGTGGCACATCAACAGGTTACCCTGGGTATAACGAATACAAGCATTACGTTGGGAGACAAGACGGTCATGGGTACCGGGCAGGCCGCGCAGGCTCGCTCCAACCTGCCCAATCAGCCGCTCGTTATTCCCCAGCTTTACGCTGCGCTGAAGACCACGGTGGACTCGATTCGGAGAGTGAAAAATCTCCCCGAAGGTCAGTCCATTGACGTGCCGCTTGCGATTCAGGGGGACAAGGAAATGCGCTACGCTTTGATGTCTCGCATGATCCAGAGCGCTCGTCTGGCAGGTTTCAGAACGTTGTCATTACAGGTGAACAAGTCCGAGGTTGCGGTGGCATCACCAGGGGCAGGAAACTAGAATGGCTGAGTTACAGCCGGCGGGGATGCCTCGCCCATCGAATCGCGAAAATACGTTTACCAGTAATCTTCGGTGGGAGTTTCTCGATGAAGAGGGACGTGCACTTGCTGTGTCGTATGCGATTTCCGTCACGCTCGGCGTTCTGTGGATACTAATGGTCATTTTTGGTCCACAGGCCGCGCCCGACATCGTCCTGCTTCCTCAGGATGAAACCGGGGTGGAGATCCAGCTTGA
>JACDCM010000194.1:5302-7676 GCA_013817545.1 Gemmatimonadaceae bacterium
GCCTGACCCCACCCGCCCCTCAGGCAGGTGAGGCCATAGAGACGCCGGCGCCGGGGCCGGTTAATCAGCCGCCGGGACGGAAGGGGCCGGAGAGTGGCACTCCCAAGCAGGGCCGCCCAGGTTCCCAGACAGAGCGCAACACCACCGGCGCAATTGGTGATGCCTTTGGTACGGGTGCGGGGAGCGGTACGGGTGGGATGGTAGGGGATGTGTCGAATATTCTGCGAGGCACCGAAATTTCGTCAGGAACCGGCGGCACAGGTGGTGGAGGCTCAGGGGGCAAGGCTGTTCTCGGATACGGGCAGGGCGGGCAGGGGTCGCGCACTCCGGGACGCGGTGGCTTTGGTGGCGGGTTAGGTACTGGCGGTGGAGGTGGCGGTGGAGTTGGCGGAGTGGGGCCCGGGGGTGGCGTGGTGCGGTCGACTGTACGTGTTCAGGCGCCAAGTGTTGTTGCGCCGCCTGCGGGTGGTGGACCGGGCCGCGATGTAGGAGAGCTTGGAAGCTTTGTGCGGAGTCGTGAGTCGCAGCTCCGGTTCTGTTATCAGGAGTACGGGCTAAAGGCGAATCCGAACCTTGCAGGTACCGTTACGGTAGCCATCACTTTGTCCGGGTCCGGGAGTGTTAGTGACGTCGACATCACCCGTCGAACCTGGTCGGGAGCAGGGGCATCAGAAGCCGAGGGTTGTATCAGATCCAGGGTTCGCTCGTGGAAGTTTCCAGCGTCAGCGACGGGGGCAGGCACCTATGGCTTCCCCTTCAATTTCACGCCCGGATAAAGAATGACGCGACCTGGATAGAGATCGGCCGGCATCGGGGATGTCGGCCTTTTTTTTGGCATGCATCAACGGCTTGGCCGCTTAACCTGGAGTAAGCGGGAAAGAGCAAGCGCTTTCCTGACTTTGGGTAGACGCAGCTATCAACGACTGGGAAGACGGAGGGTGTCGCTGCTGCCCACCGCGATCGTGATTGGCTGTGGGTGTATGAGCGCTGTGCTATCGTCGAGCTTTAGTGCAATCCACCAGACTCTGGCCGGCAATGCCAGGGTTGCCTGTCCATTTCCAAGATCGGCGCGCACGATTCCGCCGCCATTACGGCGGGCAGCGGCGTCGATCTGCGCAATTGGGAAACGGCCGAGCATGGGAAAGTGGGTAGAGGACAGTGAAGCAGCGTTCTTTACGGTGTCGATGGCGGTCAGCTTGGCGCGGAGCCGATCGCGAGTCGCGCGGATCTTCACCGCCTCATTCGCGCGTTTGCTCCAAAGATCGAAAGCACGACCATAGGTAACCGATGCGCGCTGTTGAGTGCGTAAAGCGAGGGCTTCGCGATTGAGATCGGCGCGCGACCGCTGAAAGACAGTGTCGAATTGAAGAGCGCTGTCACGCACGGCGACGACAGCGACCGAGGCCGGGGACGATGGCGCGCCATTCGCGTATGCAGAGTCAAGAACCATGGTCCTGGCAGGATCGAACGGGAGCGCGAGGACTTCCAGCGCGCCAGGCCCGGTCGTAGTATGCACGACAACGTGAAGCTCGCCTGTGTCCGCGCGCGAGCAAGCCAGAATTACACACAGAACGAGTGAAAGAGACCGCCAAGAGGCGGTTGGGAGAGCGAGTGCGTGTGGCATAGGGGCGTGCAAGCTATCGGCGTATGGATGCTGCTGCAAGCACCGCAGATTCCAGGGCCGCCGAGAGGCTTCGGTACTAACGAGGCTGACATCGTTGTGGACGCGGCGAACGTTCTTTCGTCCGCCAACATAGCGCTTGTCAATCGCGTCGCGTTCGACGTGCGTGCGAAGTCGGGTGGAGAGATAGCTGTCGTAACGCTACCTGACATCGGCGACCGGGATGCCGCCATGGTAGCTCTCGAAATCGGTCGTCAGTGGAAGGTGGGACGCCTGGCGGAGATCGGCGACCAGTCGCGTAACGCCGGCGCAGTGATTCTACTGGTACCCAAGGAAACCAACTCTGACGGGCGTGGCAGGTGCTACATCTCGACGGGGCAGGGGGTAGAGGGATTCATCACGGATGCGGCTTCCGGAACGATCTGCCGATCAGTTACGCCGCTATTCATGCAGCGTGACTATGGCACGGCGGTGGAGCAGATCGCGCTCCAGGTCGGTCAACTATTCGCACGCGAGTTCAGCTTTTCTCTGGATACCACGCTCGCGGCCAGCGCAATACAGATCCCTGAGCAGCCTGCGCGTGGGCGGAGAAGCTCCGGTTTTCCGCCTCAGCTTATATTTTTCCTCGTTCTGCTCTTCTTTGCGCTTAGCTCGTTCAGGCGACGAGGACGGCGGCGCGGATGCGGTGGTGGCTTGCCACTAATAATCCCCTTCCCCATCGGCGGTGGGCATCAAAGGGGAGGCGGATGGGGC
>JACDCM010000195.1 GCA_013817545.1 Gemmatimonadaceae bacterium
GGCTGTAACTCTCCGGCGGTGAAATGCGGAAATTCAACCCTTTGGCACAATGCGCATGGTATCTTCCTGCACTTCGTAATGCCGGCCAGTCGGGAGACGGCGGACATCGCCGTTCGGCGACTGATGCTGAAATCATCGGTCGCGCAGAGTTCATCTCAACGATTCACGATTTGTGCGCAAGACCATCAAGGAGATCTTCGAGAAGTATGGGCCTATTGCTGTGGCCGTCTACTTCACGATTTTTTTCGCCGTCCTCTTCGGTTTCTGGGCCGCTATCCACTTCGGCTGGCGGCCGAGTAGCTCGGGCGGCGAAGTGGGCGCATTCACCGCCGCGTACATTGCGACCAAACTGACGCAACCCCTGCGAATCGCCGCGACGTTGGCCTTAACGCCTCTCGTCGGCAAAGTTTACGAACGGGTTCGGGCACGACGTTCACCTCCTCCGACGCCGCAGTGACGCCATATCCCGGCCTGGGGCGTTCAAGGGGTCAGAGTCGTTGAATGTAGCGTTCAAGGGGTCAGAGTCGTTGAAAAGTTCATCACCAGTTTCTCGAGCGGTGCGTCGCGAGAATCGCGTGGGTCGCTGATCGCTAACCCCTGAGACTGAGACTGTTACTGGCCACTGTTGCTCAGACTGACACTGGAACTGTCCCGCCAGCTCGTTCGATGTCGTTACAAAAAAAAGACGCGCGGGTCGGATAACGCCGCACCAGCAATGTCCGTGAGCTCGAGAGCGCGGTTCAGCTGCGCAATGACGAGGAGAGCCACTCCCGCGTTCGGAAGTCATTGCGAGCTGAATCGCGGCGAAGCAATCTCCTCGTTCGTCCTGGAGGGCGGAGATTGCTTCGGACACTGCGTGTCTCGGGCACCGGCAAGTGTCACCATCCCAGCTACACCCGCGTCGCCGGCAACGCATACCAGAACACTGCGCAGAAATGCGCCACGCTCCCGCCGAGCACGAACAGATGCCAGACCGCATGACTATAACGCAGTCGCTCCCAGATAAAGAACGCAATTCCCGCCGTGTACAAAACTCCACCGGCGATCAGCCAGCGAACGCCCGCAGGAGCCACGTGCTGCGAGAGCGGCTGGGCAGCGAGTAATACAAGCCAACCCATCGCGAGGTAAATCCCGGTAGACAGCGCCGGGAGCCTTGCGCCAAACGTGCCTTTCAGCGCAACGCCAACAGCAGCCAGACCCCAGACGATTCCGAAAAGACTCCAGCCCCAGACTCCTCGCAGCGAGATAAGCGTAAAGGGCGTGTAGGTGCCGGCGATGAGGAGATAAATCGCCGCGTGGTCCAGGCGCTGAAAGACAGCTTTGACGCGCGCCCCTGGCAGTGCGTGATACAGCGTGGAGGCGGCGTACAGGAGTACGAGCGTCGTCGCGTAAATGCTGCCGGCGACAATGCGCCATATGTCCCGACTCGCGATGGCGGCAATGACTATTACGGGCACGGCCACGATACTGAGGAGAAACCCAAGTCCATGCGTGATGCTGTTGGCGATCTCCTCGCCTACGGATTGCGTGCGGGTGGTCCTCATGCGCGGAAAGATAATTTGGCAACGACAGCCGCGCGGATTGTAGGACAGGCGGATCCGGTGGCGAAGCTGACCGCGCCTGTATCCCGGCTTTCCGCTGCTTCTAGATCTTCACCCAGCACCACTCCTTGCTGTACGGCACTCTGCTCATCCGATATCCCGACTTCGTCGCGACGACTACAGTGTCGCTCCAGTTGAACCCGACGCCGCGCTCCGAATCGTACAGGCCTGGTTCCTCCGAGAAGCACATGTTGCGACGCAACATCGTGTAGTCGCCAAGCGCGATGTACGGGGACTGATGCCCTTCGGTTCCGGCGCCGTGTCCCGGCCGGTGGTACACGTACTTCTGCACACCCTGTTCGACCTGATACTTGTGGATTTCGTACGCGACCTTGGAGCAGGTGGTACCCTCACTGGAAAGCTCAACCTGCATGTCGCACGTGCGCTGGCTGACTTCCCAGAGCTTGCGCATGTGCGGGTCGAAGTTCCCTGCGCTGTCGGCGATGATGAAGGCGCGATAGTTCTCATGCCCGTACCCGCCTACGCGCGCGGCGCCTGATATCTGCAGCGCCATGTTGCGGCCGATCTTGTTGTAAGACGGTTGATTCGGGTGCGGATACCCGGTCACCGGACCTGCTCGGCAGCTCACCCCCACCCTGCTGGACACACCGTGATGCGCGGCGCCATTGGCCAGTTTGAGGTCGGAATACAGCTGGTCGTTAATCCAAAGCTCGGTCGCAACGCCCACTTCGTAGTCCGTGATGTCGGTGCCGTGCGTCAGGACGTAGTCACGCGCGAAGGCGTGAGCCCTGTCGAAGTACACATACGCACGCCGCCAGAGTGCCAGCTCTTCCGGCGTCTTCACCTGCCGCATCTTCATGAGCGTATCCTTGATGTTCACCCACTCGATGCCTGGCAGCTCATCCATCGCCTTCGCCATCTCGGAAGGATAGAACTCACCATCCACTCCGATGCGCATGCCCTGTACGCGCTTCTCCCTGATGCCTGAAAGCAGAAAGCGGAAAGGGTCGACGGTCTCGCCATGCGTCACTGTTCCCTGATGCGGGAAAGCATCGTCGGCGTGCGGAAAGTCGAAGTACATCTTGCCGCCCCCGAACCACCACGTGGTCACGATGTCGCGGTCGAGACCCGGGTACAGGAACCATGGGTCGGCGTCATCCTTGTTCATGAACACCGCCTGCGGCCGCTCGGTGGTGCTGTGCCAGTAGCCAGTCAAATACGTGATGTTAAGTGGATCCCGTACGAGAAAAGCCTGGATATTGTGGTCATCGGCGAGCTTTGCCTTGAGGCGCGCAACGGTTGCCTTGTTCCACGCCAGCGGGAGCCGGTCGTAGGTCGCGGGGGTGGGTGGTCCCTCCTCTCCTTGCTTCGGTTTGAGCAGCAGCGCTTCGCTGGTGCCTGTCGCCTGGCTTTTGAGGACGTTTTTAAGTGAAGGACTTGAAGGCTGATAGCTGATAGCTGATGGCTGATGGCTGTCCGCAGTCTGCATTCCACCGTCCATCTTCTGCATTCCGGCTACACGATCGATACGCGGCAGCATGCCCGCGGCAAGCAGTGCGGATGTCCCCTCGGTGACCCATTGGCGGCGAGTGCTCATCGGCCTTCTCAAAATAGGTTGATCTTTTTGGCGGCATGCGGGTGTTGCTTACCGCGGATTCAGAGTACGCCGTCACGAGTACGGCGCCATGCTGCAAAGAGTGGTGCCTCGCCGTACGAATTGCAACGGAACAACGTCGCTGCTCCTATCGCCAGGAAGCCACTGTCTCTCGCGCGTAGTCTTCAAAGCGCCGGGGCGGCGCGCCAACGATAGCCTTCGTCTCCTCGAGCTGCGCAGGGGTGGCCCGAAGGCCCTCTGCTTGAAAGAGCGCATACATCAGTCCGAAGTCGTACACCATCCACGCGGGAAGCATCTGCACGGCTTGCTGCGACCAGGCGTCGAGATCGTCCCCTCCGTAGCGAATTTCACGGCCCGTAACGCGAGAGTAGACTCCGGCGATACCTTCCCCGGTCAGCGCCTCGGGGCCGGCAAGAGTATGGGTCTTTCCTGCGTGTCCCCTTTCGTGAGGGCATTGGCGGCGGCGCTGGCGATGTCACCTGTATCGACGCGTGAAACTCCGGCGCTTCCCAACGGCTGGGGATATACGCCGTACTGCATGATCACATCCTTATACCAAACATCGTTCTGGTAGAAGTTGTTTGGACGAAGAGTAGTGAAGGGAATTCCGCTGGCGACGATCGCATGCTCGATTGCGAACTTGGAAGCGAAGTGTGGGAGATGCGGTCCCTTGCCGACGTCATGCACCGAGAGGTACACGATCCGTTCGGCTCCCGCTCGCTTCGCTTCGCTGAGAGCAATGAGGGACAACAGCCGAATAACAGTCGATGGCACGTAGTCCGCAGTTTGCAATCCGCAATCCTAGCCTATCGCAGCTGCAATGTCGCTAAAATCAGCTTCCGGCATCTCCGCGAATACGGGGTTGGAAAGATATCGTTCGCCGAAGTCGCATATAATCGATACAACGAGCTTGCCCTTGTTTTCGGGGCGTGCGGCGACCTGTAGCGCTGCCCACGTAATCGAGCCTGAGGAGATTCCGGCAAAGATGGCTTCTTCGCGCGCGAGGCGCCGGGCTGTTGCAATGGCGTCATCATTCGAAACGCGGATTACTTCGTCGTAGATAGTTGTGTCGAGGTTTCCCGGGATGAAGCCCGCTCCGATCCCTTGCTGCTTGTGCGGAGACGGCTCACCGCCGGAGAGGACCGGGCTCTCGGCTGGCTCCACCGCGACAATGCGTATGTCCTGCTTTCGCTCGCGCAGGTAGCGGCCGGCACCCGTGATGGTCCCGCCAGTGCCGACACCTGAGACGAAGACATCCACGGCGCCGGCGGTATCAGTCCAGATCTCCGGACCGGTAGTGCGATAGTGCATGTCGGGATTGGCCGGGTTGTCGAACTGCCGGGGCATCCATGCCTGGTCTCCAAGCTGGTCGAGGATCTCAGTGGCGCGCGCAATGGCACCCTTCATTCCCTTTGGTCCTTCTGTAAGCACGACTCGGCAGCCGAGTGCGCGAAGCATGTTGCGTCTCTCGAGGGTCATGGTTTCGGGCATCGTGAAAACGCATCGGAAGCCACGCGCGGTGGCCGCGTACGCAATGCCGATTCCGGTGTTCCCGCTCGTCGGCTCGACAACCACCATGCCGGGTCGAAGCACGCCGCGCTCAATCGCGTCGTCAATCATCGCGGCCCCAATGCGGTCCTTGACCGAGTTGAAGGGGTTGAATCCTTCGTGCTTGACGACGACGCGGGCGGGCAGCCCTTCCGCCAGCCGGTTCAGTTGGATTAAGGGAGTGTTACCAACGGTCTCGGTGATGTCATGAAAAATTTGTTGAGGCGTCATTGGCTGTGCGATTCTTTTTCGGTTGATTGCGGATTGCGGATTCCAATTGAATGCGGATTGCGGTTACGAACCGGGGAAGTCGGCTCAAGACATCAGCCTCGTTAATCGCTTGGCCTTCGTGCCGCTGGCTTCTTCTTTACCGGCGGCGGTGGATCGATCGCCAGCAGCGTCAGCGCGTTCACCGAGACTTCACCGTAGCGCGCCACCCAGTGTAGATGCGGTCCTGTGACGCGACCCGACTGGCCCACGCGCCCGATAATCTCTCCGCGAACGACGGTGTCCCCTTCCGCAACATTGATTTTACTAAGGTGAAAATACGCCGTCACCAGACCGGCACCGTGGTCAACATACACGGCTCGGCCCGCCAGATGGAAATCCGCTACCAATGCGACAACGCCGCGATTGCTGACGCGGACCGGTGTTCCTGTTGCGCCGGCGAAGTCGACACCGGAATGGCGGCTGCGAACCTGCCCGTTGAACTCGCGTCCGCCGCCAAATCGGCTGGTGATCCGGCTCGGTCTCGGTCGCGCGAAGTAGCCACGCCAGAGCCGCGGCGTTTCATGTGACCTGCGGGAAACCGCGAGCGCCATCGCGCTTTCTCGCGCGATGCGTGCGGCGAGCGCCGAATCGGGCTCCCTTCCGAACTGGGGCGCGACGCTCAGTCGTTCGCGTGGCGGACCGGCTGGTTGAACCGCTTGTACGCGCAGCGGAATGGCAGCGGCGACGGTATCGATGATTCCGCTCTTCCGATGGATGACTATCTGAGCTCGAGCGCTGTCGGTCGCGCCCACCGGGATGCCGCCGAGTGCGCGGAGGCGGGTACGGGCGGAGGAGTCGAAATGGAGCGGTTCGCCGGAGAGCAGACCGGTGATGCTCGTTATTGAATCGGGGCCGATGCGGGCTCGATGCACGAGAATCTGGACGATCGAGCCTGGGTCTGGCTGTGCAGGAAGCCAGGTGACAACCGGAAGCGTGTCGGAATTCTGAGCGAATGCCGGGAGCGTCGCGCACGGAATCGCCAGGGCAAGGAACACGGTAGCCGCACGGATGATTTGTCGCATGGTGAAAAGGTACCCCTTACGGGCAAGAAAGTGGTCGGGGAATATATTGCTCGGTGCTCGGTGTTCGGTGCCCGGTTGGTACTGTGCGGTGCTCGGTGTTCGGTTGATACAGCGCGGTTGCGGGATCGAGTGGGGCTGGGGGATTTGGGGTTGTGTTCTTCACTGCTTCCAAGCCTCGTCTTCACTCCTGTTTCGAGGTGACGATGGCGGTAATTCAGGGACGCAAATACGGCGGGATTGAGCCTCTCGACGAATTTAATCGGGAGCTTTTGGCACATGTGCATCCGGCGGACTGGACCAACCCGCGCGCGAAGGATCGGTACCACCTGGTCGTGATTGGTGCGGGCACCGCGGGACTCGTCTGCGCGTCGGCGGCGGCGGGGTTGGGGGCAAGTGTTGCGCTTGTCGAGCGGCATCTCATGGGGGGGGATTGTTTGAACGTCGGGTGTGTGCCCTCCAAGGCGTTGATTCGTGCGGCTCGCTCGTGGCACGCAGCGCGGGAATCGGCAAAGGCTTTCGGGGGGCCGGACGTCGCCGGGAGGGGTGACTTCGGTGCGGTAATGCGGCGGATGCGGAGTCTCCGCGCTGGCATCAGTCAGATAGATGGGGCGCCACGCTACGCCTCGTTGGGCGTCGATGTCTTTTTGGGCGACGCGCGCTTCGCGTCGGCGGAGTCAGTCGTGGTGGAAGGCCAGACTCTACGCTTTCGGCGAGCCGTAGTCGCCACCGGGGCGCGCGCTGCGGTGCCCGAAATCCCGGGGCTTGCGGAGGCCGGCTACCGGACCAACGAAACAATTTTCGAGTTGACATCGCTGCCCGGGCGCTTGCTCGTAATAGGTGCGGGACCGATCGGCTGCGAGCTGGCGCAAGCATTCGCCCGGTTCGGGAGCACGGTCACTGTATTGAACCGTGATGGGCGGATCCTTCCGCGCGAAGACGCGGACGCGGCCGAGATAGTCGAGCGCGCGATGGCGCGCGACGGCGTAACCTTCGAGCATGGCGCCGAGCTCAAGAGGGTGGAGTTCCGCGGCGGCGAAAAGCTGGTCCACTTCCAGCGAGAGGGCGCATCGCATTCAACATCGTGCGACGAGATCCTGGTCGCCGCGGGGCGCGCTCCGAACGTGGAGGGGGTGGGCCTTGAAGCCGCGGGTATCGCATACAACGCTCGCGGCGTAACCGTGGACGATCGGCTGCGCACCTCCAATGCGCGCGTCTTTGCCGCAGGCGATATCGCGTCGCCGTACCAGTTCACGCACATGGCCGATGCGCATGCGCGGATCGTGATCGCCAATGCGCTTTTCCCGGGGCGCGCGAAGGCAAGCAAGCTGGTCGTGCCATGGACCACCTACACGAGCCCTGAAGTCGCGCACGTGGGAGCGACAGCAGAAAACGTCGCCGCCTCGAGCGAGGGTGCCGACACATTTACCACGTTTCTGCATGACGTGGACCGTGCCCGGCTCGACGGTGAGGACCAGGGCTTTCTTCGCGTCTACCTGAAAAAGGGTACCGATCACATACTCGGTGCAACCTTCGTCGCCGAGCATGCCGGCGACATGATCAGCGAGATGACGCTAGCCATCTCATCCGGGCTGGGACTCGGCAAGCTGGGCGCGGCGATACATCCTTATCCTACCCAAGCGGAGATCTTTCGAAAGA
>JACDCM010000015.1:0-14784 GCA_013817545.1 Gemmatimonadaceae bacterium
CCACAATCGGCGATTCGCGGTGCGCCCCGAGACTGGGGTAGATGCCCACACGCCGCTTCGCCCGACGCTCAACCTGGACGACGTCTTCTGCTTGGAGGAGGCCCGTCGCTTGGGCAAGGACTGGGTCGTGCGGTATCACAATCGCGGCTTGCAAGTCACGCCAACGCGCGCTGCGCAGCGTCACGTCGGTCCGGGAATGCCCGTCCGCGTGCGGGAAGATCGAACCGGCCAAATCCGCATCGTCGTGGACTCGCGGTCGAGCGGGCGGGAGCACGTGCTCGCCTGGTCCCCAATCGGCGCCGCGCTTGGCGAGGCGATTGGCGCGACGATCCACCGCACCGTGATCGATCCTGTCGCCGCGGCCCCACGAATGGCCACAGTTGCGCCGGCCGGATTCACCCGGAGCGGCAAGCCACTGAGTGCCGCGCAAATGGCTATGCGAACGCGCTGGAGCAACCAAGTAACGAGCACCCGTACCACCACACCCGAACCCCCGGCTCACACGTGAGCCGGACAAGCTGCACACCCCACCTTTATTGGGATTATTCTCTTAACCAGGAGGACACGTCTACTGAACTAACTCAGAGGACATTTCTACTGAACGTTGACATGTGCTCTCGGATCGGTTTGCCGCCCTCCGCGGCGCACCGCATACTCCCACGGGGGCGATTGAATTTCCTAGCCCCTCCAGCCTTCTGATCCGAAGTCAGAAACATACACTAACCATTAACGACATTCTGCCGGACTGTCGAGGGAAAACGAGCGTCGGTCCCGTAATTCCTCGACATCTATGTCGCACTTTGGCGGAACAAACAGACCCACAAACAGACCCCAGGCTCTTTCGAATGCGACTCGAGTCAGCGTTCCCTCCACCGCGGCGATTGTGTCGGAAGGCCTCGTGCCGAGAGCCCAACGCCTAGTTTTAGTGCTTTTTCGAAGTGCCACCTCCATGGGGTATCGCAGATGGCGATGTACAAATCTTGCACGTCCCTATTCGCTAAGTGCTTGTTGCGCGGGAGTTTGAGGGGCACTCAGTAGGGTGCAATTGATTACGCCCTTGTCGGTGAAACCGTTTTACCTCGGTTCGGTTTTCGAGCTTATATTCGGCTACTCAAGTTGAACGAGCTGCCTTCCGCCCTCTAGTAAGGATGTGCTTTCGCTCACCAAACGTTTGATTCGTCGAAAACGAACAGCGACTACCGCCGCGCCACGAAAATGTAGGAATGTCGCGTCGCGTGGAGTCTGGGATCGCGAAAGGTCGAGTTGTCTACTAGCCGACGTATCGTCCCAGACTAAAGCCGAGGGATCGCCTTCCGCGATTTTCAGCGGACGCCCTTAAGCACCTCCACCAAAGTTCCATCAACCCCTTGATGCTGATGGCCGATGACGAAATCCATCCGCGAACGTCTGCTAACACAGCTGCTCGTCTGCGACAACTGCCAGGGTGATTGGAGTGCATGGCAGGACGACGGCCCCCTCTCTCTCTCACAATTGATCGAGGATTTCACCAGCTCGCGAGCCGTGTTCAACCGACTTGTCGCAGACCTGCGATGTCCCAGATGCAGCGCTCGATTAACCGCGTCCACGAAGGTTGGAATCCGTGACCGGTGGGAAATCTGGGTCGATCGTCATAGACCAGCCCTAACAAGTTTTGCAAGTTTTCTCGAATTGTATCCTTACCTCGGACTAAGTCATCCCGCTGGTCGTACCATATACGACGTTCTCTGCAAGGCACCCGCAACCCGTATCGACAGTGGCAAGTGGTGGAGAGCCCGACGTCCAGAGGGTGCGATCGCGTTAAACCTTTCTGATCTCCTTCCGCCGGATGCGGGCAAAGTCCAGTCTGAGGGTCGATTTAATCATTTCGGTCAGCGCGTGTTTTATCTCGCGAGCTCTCCGGTTGGTGCCGCGCTCGAAATTCTTGACGTCCGAAAGGCAGAGCTCACAGCGTGGGTACAGCTTTTTCATGTTTCAGGTAATCAACGTGTGATGGATCTCCGCCGGGATAATTTGATGGACAACCAACTGCCGATGGTGCTTGTGGGCCTTCTCAGTGATTTCTTGGATGAGTTACGACCGAGCGCGTACTCGTGGTGGAAGCCGGAATATTTCGTCCCTCGGTTCATTGCGGATTGTGCTCGCGAACAGCGATACGAGGGCATTCTGTTTGGCGGCATGCAGCATCAAGGTGATAATCTCGTGGTGTTCCAGTCGGATGGTTCTCACATTAAGGCTGAGGGATCGCCGCGGCTTCGGCGGCTTACCGCCCGAGAGGTGCTGCGAGAGAGCGTTCAATACCGATTCGACGAAAATGATCTCGACGAGTTTTTCAACTATGACCGTGAGGCTGAGGAGGCGGATCCAAGGAATGCAGATTGGGAGTATCTTCTTTGGCGAATCCGCTTGAGAGAACGGGACCTTCGCATGCGCTTTTTTAGGGATGAAGAAGAAGCGAAGGACAGGGCCGCAGGCAACAGCAAGTGGGAGTATCTGCCGGCGGCAGGCGACAAGGATTGGGAGGATCGGCTTCGGCGAATCCATGGCCAAACGTGGGGGCTGCGAAGACGTGACTCTTCGACGCAACTTGAGCTGTGGCCGCGTAGTACTGTTCGAATTCCGATCGACGAACTTCAATTAGAAGAATGGGACAGCGATGACTTGCCCTTCTGAACGCATTCGCCAACGCTGCTGAAGCACCATCGGCGAACTTTAGGTTGCGCGCCGAAACGCCTAACCTAATATGTATCACCAAGCAGGCTTGCGTCTTTCTAAACGCGAGTAATGAGCAAGCCAGGATTCCGCCGATCACTGGGCGAGCTGCGCAGAACTAGACGGGGATGCGCCTCTGACCAATCACGAGAGCATGATGTTTGATCTTTGCCCGTCTCGGCGGTCGACTCAACGAGCCCTCGAGTGAACCGATTTCTTTCGACAACTTCTAGCGATCAACTCATTCATGTAGAAGGCTGATGTTGCGGCACCAGCCATGAGGAGAAGCCGAACCGTCGGAGCTGTTTCAAGGAAACGAATCATTCAAGGCAGATCCGCGCAAAGCATCGACTCAAAAGCCCGCGATCGGGGATGCCTCCTCCGTTGATGGTTGGCCTTAGCGAAATATCGATGTGGGCTGCATTGCGCCGGAATGAAGCACCGATTGCCGACAACGCTTGCTCCCAAGGTGCGAACCACGAGTGCGTTCGATTAGCTCAGGGTAGTGGTGGAGCGCCTGTTCTACGGATTCGTCAATTTGTTTCCATTTGCCTGACTTTAGCGGCCTCAAGAAGAATTTTGCCTGCCATCCGCGCACTTGACGCTGCTTGTTAGTCCACGTGCATTCGACTCCCGCGTCGGGCGCCCCGATGCGACGGTATATGCCATCGCCAATGGCGGGCCCATGGGCAGCAAGCTGGCAGCAGAGCTCTTCAAATGCGCTGCGCTGTGAACCATTCCAGACCCGCAGGTTCTGCCAGTTGAGAGCACTCATATTCCGCAGCGCAGGTGGGGATTGTTGACCTACAAGAATTGCGGCGAGTTTGCGCGCCGCGACGGGGATTCCGGTTTCATTGCCGGTTTACGGAGAATCGGGGGCGAGCGGCAGAGAAGTAATTATGAAACCGTGCTTAATGGCAAGTCCGACAAACTCTCTGTTTCGGATCTCCGCTTGGCTGTGTTCCACCAGCATTTCGCTAGTGATCGCTTTGACAGATGGGTCTGTTGGGTCGACGAATACAATCCGAGACAAATCCGACAGAACCGTTGAGCTGAGGTGCTTTTGAATCTCCTCTACTATGTACCGCGTACCGCGACGCTTCTTCGTTGGATTTAACCCACGGAGCGGCAATCACCAAATCCCAGCGATCCGGTAGGTCTTCACGTGCAAACAGTGCGAAGAGAACAAACGGACCTTTCTGTTCCGCAACATCACGTTCGAGTTGTACAAAACCTTCGAGAGTTCGCGCGTTCATAGAACGATTAGTAGAGCTTCGACAGCCTTGACGATCTCGAATGCATCTTGCTGCGTAGCGGACCCAATCGGATTTATCGGGCTTCAGGGTTCCACACCGCCACGGCATTCCAGACGAGGAAATGGATTTGCTTTATGTTGGCTTCCACACCGGACAATCGGAGCAGTAAATCCAGATCGTGCGTTTTAAAGTTTGTCAAACCTTTGAATTCGTTTTGAGTCATCGGGAATTCATTCCACCCCAGGGTCCGACAAACGCGGGCCTTGAGAGCGATTTCAATTGCGTAGCCGCACATATAAACCGCGCCGTCGAATCGCTTGGCCGCAAGAAGTATTTTCGCGTCATCTACTCGTGCTCGCGAGATTGTGTCGAGATCAGCTACAGCGATCATGGAAGAATGGTTGGGTCAGCTTGTTGCGGGCTGTAACGCGGTCTTCAAAACGCTATCAGTTGCGTCACTGCATCGGTCCAACGTCCACTTAGGCCGCCAAGGGCCAATCGGCGTAAAGGGCCTCGGCTTGAGTCATGACACGCTCGGTCATGACCTCAATGTCCTCGGCGGTCACATCGCGCCTCCTGAGGGCGCGACGGACTGCTGCCCGGATCGCCGCGTGTACGTCTTCGCGGTGCGGCTCTGTCCAATCAACCTTCAGATTCCGCTTGATTGCGCCCACGACATCGTGGACGATGTCGCGCAATACGGGCATCTCAATAGCCCTGCCGCGAATCTCCGCGATCGTATCGTAAAACGCGAGCTCGTCTTCGCCGAGGCCGAGATCAACAGCGCGCCGGGCGTCCGCCTCCATCGCACGGCGCATCCGGATCATTTCTTCCACAATTGCTGCGGCGTCGATTACCCGGTTGTGGTACTTCTTGAGCATTTCTTCGAGCATCAACTGGAAAGAGCGCGCCTTAGCAAGGTTCCGTCGTTCATGTAGAACGATCTCGTCGCGCAGCAGCCGCTCCAAGAGTTTCAGGCGGAGAGCCTCGAGTGGCCGATCTTTCCAATTCTGTAGAAATGTCTCGTCCAGAATGGAAATGTCCGGTTTGTCGATGCCCGCCAGTTTAAAGATGTCAACGACGCCCTCGGACTGAACGTGGTCATCCACCAGGTCACGAACAGCGCGATCCAGATCGCGCGTGGCCTCCGAACCGCCAGGCCTCATCTTTCCGACCTGACCCCGAATCCGTTGGAAGCAAATCACTTCATCCGCGAACACACGACAATCGTCTAGGTGCATTACCAGCAAGAAAGCGTTCGTAAGCCACAATTCGGAGTCGAGGAAGTTGTCGCGCAGCGCGTCGTCCTCGGCGAGGTGGCCGTATGCCAGCGAGTGGAGGTCCTCGAACTCGATCCGGGACAGTTTGCGCCAAGCGCCCCAGTCGTGTCCGGACGGCAAACATTCGCGCACCGCATCCAGCGCTTCGAAGAACGGAGGCCGCGCCTGCTCGCCAATGTCCGGTGCGGGCTCTCCACTACCACCGCCTCTCGTGTAAGTCGCCGTCGCCTCACGCAACTGTTCGCCAATGCCGATATAGTCCACGATCAGGCCGTGCGGCTTGTCGCTGAAGACGCGGTTCACCCGTGAGATTGCCTGGATGACGTTGTGCCCGCGCATTGGCTTGTCCACGTACAGCGTGTGCAAGCATGGTATGTCCGTCCCAGTCAGCCACATGTCGCAGACAATGACCATTGCGAGAGGGTCCTTTTCGTCCTTCATTCGCTCTTTGATCGAGTCGCGTTGGTGTTTGGTGGTGAGGTGGCCCGCCTCGCTCCAAGTCGCCGGGTCTTCGCCCAGGTTTCCCGTCATCACTACTTTGACCTCCGGGCAATCTGGCAACGCCCGGAGCGCGTCAAACATGCGGACGCAATTCTCGCGCGTCATACATACGATCAACGCTTTGCCCGCGAGCGTCTTTGTGCGGTCGAGGTAATGATTGAGTAGATCCTTCGCGACCGCCGCGACACGGTCCTTTGCCCCGGCCCCTGCGGCCAGCTGAGCCCAACTCGCTTTCTTTCTTTCGATCTCGCCCATGTGAGTCGAGTCCGCAGCCGCGAGAACCTCCAGAAGGTCCTCTTCGATGTTAGCCGTCGCGAGATGCAGCTTCGCCAGGCGAGGCGCATACCAGATCGGCACCGTCGCCTTATCCTCTTGCGACTGCCGGATATCGTAGGTGTGGATGTAGTCGCCGAAAACTGCGACTGTGTCCGCGGCGCCGAAGCTGATGGGCGTACCTGTAAATCCAAGTCGCTTGGCGTTGGGCAGCGCCTCGGCGAGGTAGCGCGCGTAACCCTTGAGGAAGCCGTACTGCGAGCGGTGCGCCTCGTCCGCGATGACGATGACATTCTCCCGTTCCGAGAGGACCGGATGCTCGCTCTCGATCGGGCGGCCGTCAGCTCCTGACTTCAGGCCAAACTTTTCGGTGGTGGTGAATATGATCTCACCTCCGCCCGACGCGAGAAGGTCACGGAGCTGCTCGCGACTCTCAGCGTGCTTCACCGCGCCTACAAGCGTGCTCGCCACTACGAAGTGGTCGTGGAGCTGGTCGTCGAGGTCGGTGCGGTCAACTTGAAGGACAATCGTCGGGTTTCCAAGCTCAGGCAGTCGCCGCAAGATGCCAACAAGGAAGACCATCGTGAGCGACTTGCCGGAACCCGTTGTGTGCCATACCACACCAAGGCGTTTGTCGTCTACCGCGAGAAACGCCGCCTTCGTGCGCTCTACGGCTGCGCGCACGGCGAAGAACTGGTGGTACTTTGCTCCCTTCTTCGTAACCTTCTCGTTCGCGATTTCGAAGACGATGAAATGGCGCAGGTATGAGAGGAGTCGCTCCTTCTGAAAGAGGCCCTCCAAGAGCACTTTCATCGAGCCTAACGTGCCAGGTGCCGTCGTGCTGCCGTCGATTGATTTCCATGGCGCGTACCATTCGCGCTCCGCCGTCCACATTCCGTGTAGTGTCTCATTTCCGTCGGACACGATGACCAGTGCATTCGGCTCGAAGAGCTGCGGGATGTGCAGCCGATAATGCGAGATCTGGTTCAAAGCCTCGTCCACCGTTGGCTTGACGGAGTACGGATTCTTTAATTCGAAAACGATCAGCGGCAAACCGTTGATATAGACGATGAGATCGGGACGCCGATCGTTGGCGCCGTGGATGGGAAGCTGATTAACGACCAAGAAATCATTCTTGCCGGCTTCGTCCCAATCGATCGGGTGAACGTGGACTGGGACTCGCTTCCCTTCTGTCTCATAGAAGACTTCGAAACCACCGACGAGATGTTGGTGAAAATCGAGGTTTCGATGCACCGTGTCGACGCCGGTCGGCAAAGCAATCTTCGTTATTGCTTCGTCCAGGGCCGGCGGAGTGAGCATAGAGTAGCGCCGCGCGAGCGAATCACGGAGAAGGTCCCGAAGTATGACCTCATCTTGCTCACGTTCGATGTCAGGACCTGCAAGCCAGCGGTAGCCTAGTTGTTCTAGCCGTTCGATCGTCGTCAGCTCGAACTGTGTCTCGCTGCCGCGATGGCTCACGCTACGGCCTCCACGGTACGCTCGACATCACGGAGGCAAATGTCACCGGAAATGAGCTTGGGAAGTAGCGCGTCCCGCAAACGGGAGAGGGTGCGGGACTCCAGTCCTATTTGGACTGCTAAATCCACGAGCGGGTCGACCCGAGCGTGGAAAGCTCGGTGAATTCCGTCCGTCGCGTAGACGATACGAAAGCGATCAATGTCCGCCTTTCCGAGGTGAATGACGGTTGTTCCCACCTCCGAGCGTTCGACCTCAGCGAGTGGTTCTTGCAGGCTGAAATACACAAACGCGCGACCGTATGGTTCGTGCGGGCAAAACTTGCACACGCGCTGGTTTAGCCATGCCTCCGGGCCACGCCACACATGCGCGCGGAACTCCCCGTCCATGCCGACCACGATGTCGCCCGGAGAAATGAGAGTTCTGCGTGGATGTTGCTCCGTCGTCCACACCTGCGGGTCGTGCTCAGCCAAATCGCGAATGCGGATCAGCGGGTGACCGCGCGCGTGGACATTGAACAGTGACGATGCGAAAGCTGCTCCATAAATAACTTGTGCAGCTTCATGAGCATTATTGACGTGCCACCCGGATGGGATTGGTCCAAGTTCAGAATCCTGGAACCTTGAAGGGAATAGAGAGGCGCTTGCGCGTTCAATGCCCGACGGTTCGCGACCAGCCGCTTTGGCGACAACGCCCTCGAAGTCTACGAACCACGACCGGAAAAGCGCGGAGGCCATTTCAACTAGCGTCTGGCTCGTTCGGCGGTTCAGTTCGATCTTGTCGTCCAACGTACCGAGCAGGTGCGCGATGGCTCGCTGAACCGATGGGCTGGGTGTTGGAATCTCAAGCTTCGCTAGATCACTACCCGTAATGCCAGAGACCGCGACCTGGCGACGAATTGTGTCGAGGCGGTGGTAACCAGCGCTCGAACTGAAAAAGTAGTACAGGTAGAGGGGTTCGGCTTTGGACGTGTCGGGACGAGCCCGAATGATGGATGACTCAAACGTTGTTGGTTCGTCTAGCTCGAGGACGATACTGCACTTGCCGGCGCCTTCAGCAACTAGGGACCGGCGGGCAAATAGCAAGTCCCCTTTAGAAAGCAAGAACCGCTCTTTTTCGGAAGTCGATAACTCCACCCTTTTCATCGGGACGGCGCGGAGTCGCGGGTGCGCGAAAAGCTCACCCATGTTTACAATCTTGGCGCCATGTCCATGGAACTCTTTCGGCTTGTAGATACCGTTGCGAAGTGGTTCCGCGAGCAGTTGTCGAAACGGAGTCGCGTGCCAGTCAGCAGGCATATCCGATTTCATTCATGTTGGCAACAATCTCGCGTTCGAGCTTTGCCGCCTCGGCGCGCTGCTCGCGAAATGTGTTCGCCAGTCGCGCCATCTTCTCTTCGAATGGCTCGTCGTCATAATCCAACTCGGCCGCTCCCACATGCCGGCCGGGCGTCAGCACGTATCCGTGTACCCGTACCTCGTCAAGTGTCGCCACCTTTGCGAAGCCGGGCACGTATTCCGGCCTTCGCTCGTGCTTGTACTCCGAGTACACCAACGCGATGCGGTCGATCTCGGTTTGAGAGAGCTGCTTCTGCTTGCGCGATCCGGGAATCAGGACGCCGAGTTTCCGAGCGTCAATGAAAAGGATCTCGCTCTTGCGCTCACGAAAACCGCTACGCCCGTCACGGTTTTTCGACAACAACCAGAGCGCACACGGAATCTGAGTATTCGCGAAGAGCTGTCCCGTGAGTTGCACAATGGCGTCAACATAACCCTGCTCGATCATCGTCTTCCGTACGTCAAAACGCGCACTCTCAGAACTCGCGAGTTCCCCTGTAGACATGACGAAGCCCGCCGTACCACCGTCCTTAAGGTGATGAAGGAAGTGAAGGATCCACATCGTATTGGCGTTACGTGGCGAAAGGGATACCCGTGTACCCCCAACGATGAGCCGTGGATCATCCATGGAGATTTTGTCAGATCCCCACCCGTTTTCACCCTTACTGCCATCGTTGAAGGGCGGGTTCGCAATTACGTAGTCGGCCCGCAACTTGGAGTGTTTGTCGTCGAAGTAAGAGTTTCCTTGCTGGATGTCGCCATCGAGCCCATGGATGAACAGGTTCATACGGCAAAGTCGCAGCGTAAACTCCTTAGATTCCTGACCCCGAAATGCCAGTTCACCGTCGTGATGCGTAAAGGCATCGGACTGCACGAACATGCCGCCAGACCCGCAGCACGGGTCGAAGACGACACCTCGCTTGGGTTCAAGCATTGCGACGAGAGTTTTTACGATTGATCGTGGGGTGAAATACTCCCCCCCGCGCTTTCCTTCGGACGATGCGAACTCGCCGATGAAGTATTCGTAGACGCGGCCCAGAACGTCCTCACCGCCGTGGTCGTGCGCGAAAACGTCCCGCGAGAACAGATTAATGAGTGCAGCGAGGTTGTCGCGGCTCATGTTGGAGCCAGCGTACACTGGCGGCAGCAGGCCGCGGAGTTGCTTGTACTTTTTCTCGAGGGTCTCCAGCACACTGTCGAGGCGGATCTTCAGGTCATCACGCTGGGCGATCTTGACGACGTTCTCCCATCGAGCTGCCTCCGGCACAATGAACGCCCCGGCGGCACGGTATTCGTCGAGGTCGTCCAGAGCGCGCTTGTCGTGGAAGTACTCGCTCTCGGGTTCCGAGATCAGCCGCTGCAACTCGGCGCGGCGACGTTCATAGCGCACTGATAGAAAGCGCAAAAAATGATCGGCAGTACGTAACGTTTATAGTCGGCAGGCTCAATAGACCCCCGTAGCTCGACGGCGGCCTGCCAGAGTTGTTTTGTTAGCTCCGAGAGTCCGTTGCCAGCGCCGTTGGACGCGTCATAGGCGACGGCAGGGCCAGCCGTTATTAGGCGCTTGCGCTTTGATGCCATGCTTCTTCTTAGTGGATTATTTGAGTGAGGCCAAGGTATTGCTGAGCGGAGCCCGCCGCCACAGATCCGAGGTCGTTTGATCGATTCTCGGACGTGCCATTTGTTGGGACCTTTATCTGCCCCGCTCGGCTCGCTCAATCAGAACGTCGAGACGCATCCCGAGCGGGTTTGCCATACGTTCAGCAGCTTCCATCGAAAGACTCGACTCTCCTCGCTCCACAGATACGACAAAGTTGCGCGAAACTTTTGCCTTTTGCCCCAGCTTTCTTGGCTCATACGAGAGACGGTTCGTAGTTCACGAAGGGTCCTGCCGAAAGCGACTCGCAAAGGAGGCATAGCCGGCTAATTGCGCACAGTCGCGCTCCTCTTTCGACAAGTTAACTTGTCGTCATGCACTGGCTTGCATTCGATTCTTTAGGCTCGGTCGAGGCTGCGGCGCTCACCAAACATCAGGCGGTTCGGTCTTCTTCGCTTTGCGGCGCAAGGGAACGTCTGAGGAAATTTGCAAGTGCCGCACGCGGATTACTATTGCGGTTGTCCTTCTGCTGCTTGGCTTCGGTACCACCGTCGATCGCCATATGGGGCCGAACGCGCTCGTCTACATCGATCCGGAGCGTGGTACTTACTTCGCTCCAGCGTGTGTTGAAATCAGTGCACTGGATAAGTCGGAACCGGCTCCGGTTCCCAAGGTGGTGAGTCCCTCGGCCCTTGACCAATAGAATGCGTTTTCGCCGATGGTTCCGACCACCTGTCCACTTCCATTGATGGCGTAGGCGTCCTCGTCACAGTCAGATCGGCAATCCCCAATGTTGATCACCGTGCCGTCGGCATCCCAGAACGTCGCGAGCGACCCGTCCCTCCTATTACCGGAGTCGTAACGATCACTCGCCCCTGCGACCTGCCCATTGTCGTTGATGGCGCGCGCGAAGCCCCCGCGGGCAGTACCGATTTCTTCAACTGTCCCATTCGAAGTCCAGCGAATTGGACGATAGACCGAGTATGGATCAGCCCGAACGTAGCCGACGATATCACCCTGAGTGTTAATATCTGTGGCAACGCTCAATACCGAATTACCCGGGCGCGGCAGGATCACCATGCCTGTAGTTGGGGACCACCTGAAAGCGCGTTCTTGTGCCTCGCCCTCTGGCGATTCTTCGCGGTATACATTACCGACCACGATACCCTTGGAATTTACCGCGGTTGCACGGGGCCCTTTCCAACCGTCTGGAACTCCGAGGTCTATCATCCCGCCGGCGCGGGTGCAGACGACGGAAAAGGTGACGTCCAGCGTGGCGTTCGGTTCGACCGTCATGAAGCGGGGGTGCTGCCCCTGAATGGCGCAATTGTCGTCGACGAATTGGAGTCTCAGCTCGTATGTGCCCGTAAGGAGACGAATGGCGGCTGTTCCCACAGGCCCGATGAGCCCCCCGCGGGATTGACTGTTGATGGAAAGCACGTATCCGTCGCGATCCCGATCATCGCCACTCGTTTCGACTCTGATCCGGAGCAACCCCGTGGGGGGCTGATCTATCGGCTGAGTCGGAATCGAGGGTGTTGGATCCTCGTCGCAAGCGATCGGCACAAATCCCAGCGCGAACGCGGTTGCTGCCCGCCACACAATGCTCTTCATGTTGCCCTCCAGGCGCCTTTGTATGCCATTATCGGAAATCCGCTCACCCGGTACTCGGAAAATCGGCACGGACCGGCCATCATCGAGCGTGGTTCCGCCATTTACGGGGCCGCCCGCGCCATCGGACCCCGGCGAGGCAGCTGACCGCGAGATGGTGCCGCCGGCGTCTCGGCTCCCTGAACAACAAGCCGGGCGTCGGCTCGCTACGGCCACGCGCTAACTTCGAAAGCGCTGCGACGTGACTACTGTCTTGCGCGCGAACGAGCGCACAGGGAGAGGGTGGCGATGCGGATCACGCGTGGCGGTAACTCCGAAAGTGTTACCTATGTTGCTGGACACTTGTGTTACCTATGTCCCCGGCTGCTCAATGTCCTTCTTTGTTAATCAACCGCCGTTGAGCTTGGCATGCGGTCGCGAGTCTGCATCAGCAACTCGATCGCATCCGCCAAGTGCTCTTCCGCAATGTGATGATCCCCACGCTCGCCCCGAAGGCGGTGAGCCTGTGTGAGCACGTCAGCATCGCGGAATCCCTCGGGCGCTTGGAACTTGTAGCACGCAAGCTCAACCGTCAGACCATTGGCATCTTTCAGGTAGATCGAGTCCATGAAGCCACGGTCACGCTCATAAAATTCGATGCCGCGATCGCTGAGCCGGGCGGGGACCTCCTTGAAGGTCACCCGTGAAACGTTGAAAGCGATGTGGTCAACGGAACCGATCTCACGCGGTGCTGGGCGGCCGGCATCCTGCCGGGTCTCATTCGTAAACACCGTGAGCAGTCGCCCGTCGCCCGGGTCGAAGTAAAGGTGGTTCTCCTCGGGGTTTCCAAGGTTGGGCTGTTCGAAAATGAAAGGCATTCCCAACAAACCCTGCCAGAAGTCCACTGCGCTCTGCTTTGTCGAACCCACGATCGTGATGTGGTGCAACCCCTGGACTTGGATTTTCTTCACGTGCGACTCCTTGGAACGGGGATGCGAATTTCACCGGCGAACATAACATCGCCGGGTGGAAAGCCTAACACCCAAAGTTCAACTGCAAGGCGGCTCTCGCGAATCCAGCCATTGAGAGGACGGTTTGGCTGCGTTGTCAGCTGCAACGCCTCGTAGGCGTCCTGACGACGACGTGTCGCACTGACGGAACCCTGCGCACGCGGCCCCGCGCAACACCAGCTGCGTTCTAGTGGCTGGCTTGGTCGAGCCAGCTGTGGGTGGACGCCTAGCGCCTTACGCTAAGGTGCAAGCGAATCAGCAGTAGCGAGCGAAGCGAGCAACAATAGATCGCTTGTCAGCTTCAGCGTGTGTTAAATCGCACGGTTATCGGAACTAGATTAACGGGAACTGTTCTCTCGCGAACTCAAAACTTTAACGAGCGCTAAGCACGCGACTGGCTTCACGGACCGCTGCCCGTGCACGCCCAAGCGGTCGCAAGGATTACGGCACCGCTAATCGCAAAGCGGAGATTGCGGTGACGCACCGCGACGAACGGAAGCGCTGCCATGATCAATGCCGCAACCCACTGCGCCGGTGTCAGCCCAACATACCGCACGTCAGCAACTCGCAACATGTCGAGACAGAACCGTACCGGAAGGTAGAGAGCAGCGAACGCAACGATATAGAATCCGACTGGTCGACGGCGGCGATCCCAGAACATGAAAAGAGGAACAACCACGAATGAGAGAAACAGGAACTCGTAGAACCCTAGATCGTGAAAGCCCATCGTCGGAGCGGCTTGTGGAAGCACTAGACCCGCTGCGCGATAGACTCCGCCGAGATAGGCGAGCGAAGCATCGGTGCTGAGACTCGTGGCGAGCGGGAACGTGGTGACAGTTCCTGGATGGTCATGTGCAAGCGTACATCCGACTCGTCCGATGGCGAGGCCGGCCGGAAATACAAACGCGATCGCGTCGAGAAATGCAACCTTGGCTCGCGGCTCGTCCCCGCGTGCGCTAATGGCGAAAAACAGCAGCGCGGCGATGACTCCGCCCAGGATTCCGCCGAAGGAACTGATGTCTTCCCACACGCGAAGTAGCAGCCACGGGTCATCCCGAAGCTTGGACGGAAAATAGAAGAGCACGGAGAACAAGTGAGCGCCAGCAATTCCGCCAACCAGCATCCACCCGCCGAGGCGCTGCCCAAGTAGCGCGTCGAGACCAAGGCGCTCGAACCTGTTCTTGACGATTGCCAAGCTGAACCAGACCGCGACCGCAACGGTGACTCCAAACGCGTGAATGGATAGTGGCCCGATCTGCCACGCCGGCTGTTCGAAGTATGGAATCATCATGACCAATCCTTACTCAGTATCAGAGCTACTTTCCTGGCAGCCCCAGAATCTTAGCGGAGCCGCGACAGAATGGGTGCGATCTAACACACGGATAGCTGCGAAACCCGCGGTGCTCGCCGAAGGGCAACGTGACGCCGAAGGCGGCACCGAGGCGGTTCCTTAGCTTCATCCCATTGTTGGGCGGCCGTCGCTGGCTCACCTGGACTGCGACTCGTTGCGCGCTTCGTTAGCAGCTGCGGCTACAGCGTTTGGCGGCGTTCCGGGACATTGTGTTTCGATCACTCAGGTTTCTTTTCTCGGCCGCCGCATGGAGGACTATGGTCTGTCCGACCGCCAGTCGACCGATGCGAGTGGCTACCACCGCTAGAGTATCCTGGGCACTTCGTGGTGAAGAAAATCACCACCGGGGGAACGTTCCGTTTCCATCACAAGTTGCTCTACATCGCAAACTCGCTGGTCGATCA
>JACDCM010000015.1:14794-22921 GCA_013817545.1 Gemmatimonadaceae bacterium
TTCAACACCGTACTCATTGCCACGCTGGATGAGCATGATTACATCATCCGTGGGTAACCCCGAAAGTGTTACCTATGTTGCTGGACACTTCTGTTACCTATCTCCCCGGCTGCTCACAGAGAAAACCCTGACCAAACGCGAGGGCGCCCACGCGAGATGCGCGCACAGCATTGATCCAGGGTGCCTGATACAGTTGGGACAGTTCGACGGTCAGCGCGATCACGAAGGCGCTCACGGCCAAACGGTCAGTGCTCGCATGTGGCCACAGCCGCGTCAGCAACCACACGACCATACTGGCCCAAAGTGCATCTCCGGAGTAGCGGGCAACAACGGCCGGAAGGACCGAAGCGAACTGTCGTGAGCCGAGGCCGAGGATCAGCGTAGCGGCCAGCAGCACGAGATAGACAGTCTTTGAGCGCTGGATGGAGGCCTGCATCGGTTGGATCTGGCCTACCTAACGGCTTAACGTTCAGCCGCAAGCCACGCGAACAAAACCTTCCGAACCTGAATCCACATTTGCGCGGCTTGGCGGCTGAACGTTTTGTCAGGCATCGTCGCCACTATTACGAGTTCCAAAGTCATAGAAAACACGAAACAGATTGCCGTCGAGGTCTTTGGCCATGAACTCGTGCAAACCCCATGGCTTTGATTCTGGCTCAGAGATCAACTTCGCTTTGCTACTGCTCCACAGTCGGTACAGATCATTCACTTCATCCTTGCTCTTCAAATTCAGCCAAATCAGAACTGGCCCGATATTCCCGCATCCCTTTCGAAAATCTGAGTTCGCCAGAAACATCCTGCAATTGCCCTTTGAGATTCCAGCAAGTCCAAGTTCCTCTCCGCCCCAATCGACTGTAAAGCCGAGGTTGTTCTCGTAATAAGCCGCAGCCTCCTTGATATCCCTGACTGGTATTTCCGGGACGGCACCGGGAAACTCCAATTTCATTGCGACTCCTATCTTCAATCTGCTGAGGATCCGCTTCGAAAGGCTGACATATCTGACGTCGAGTGTACCGCGCCTTGCCGGGCCGAAATTGAGTCCAGTTAAGTTAGGCTGCGTTCATGGATTCGTCGAAGAGCATCCGTTTCTCCCAGGAGCAACCATGAAGAAGCTTCTCATCGCGCTCGCGTTGATTCCGGCGGTTGCGCCCGCTCAGAGCACCGGGCGGTACCGCGGACCGATCATCGACGTGCACCTGCACGCCCACACGCGTGAGAGTCTTGGGCAGCCTGCGCCGAATCCAAGGACCGGTCAGATGTCGCCGAAGACCGCTGAAGAACACATGACGCGGTCGCTCGAGATTATGAAGCAAAGGAACGTCGTGCTCGGCATTGTCTCCGGATCGTCAGTCGCTGCTGTCGAGCCGTGGGACGCGGCTGCACCGGACCGCATCCTGAAAGGGATCGGCGGCGATGACCCTTCCAAATTCATGAAGCCGGAGGACCTGGATCGACTGTTTCGGGAAAAAAGATTGGATGCGTTCGGGGAGGTCGCAGCCCAGTACGCAGGCTACTCTCCGTCGGATCCGGCGTTCGATGCTTATTGGACAGTTGCCGAGAAGCATAGCGTACCAGTTGGAATTCACACCGGCGGCGGTCCGCCCAGGACACCGTATACCTGTTGTCCGAAGTTTCGACTGAAACTCGGTGATCCGCTTCTCCTCGAGGACCTGCTTGTCAAATATCCGAAACTGAAGGTGTACGTTATGCACGCCGGCGGTTTCTTTCCGCAAAACGCATTGATGCTCATGACCATGTACCCACATATCTACGTGGATATCGGTGCGCTGAGCTGGACCCCGATCGCCGGTGATCTGCTTGAACCCTTCCTCAAAGAGGCGAAGAGAAGGCGGATGTTAGACCGCGTGATGTTCGGCAGCGACCAGATGCGCTGGCCTGAAGCAATCGCGCTGGCCATCGATCGCGTCAATCGCCTCGATTTTCTGACGGTGGAGGAAAAGCAGGAACGACAACGCCGCGAAGTTCCTCGGACTCACCTCCGAAGAAATCGCGCGGCATCACCGGTAGGAGGCCGAAGAGAGCCTCTGTCGCTGGCGGAACCGGCTCAGCCTTGACCCAATCGTTTCGGCATTACTGCCACCGCAGCGTAACGCCTTAAGCCAAGGTGCAAGCGGACATAAAATAATCGCGAGCGAAGCGAGTATCGTTAGATCGCTTGTCAGCTTCAGCGAGTGTTACCGCTCCGCAGTGTTGCTGTATACGGCAGCCCGTTCACGGCGTCGGCGACGGCGGTCGTCGCGGCTGATTCCCATTGTCCATGTCGGACGCAATCAACCATCGGTCCCCTACCCGCCGCAGAGTCAGCGTAAACTTTCCCTGATCGCCTGGAGCATCCCCATATCCGTAGGCTCCAATGATGTATCCGACCGTGTCGGCAGCGGCGTAGCCTAGTGCGCGAAGCCGCAGCATTCCGCCGGCCTGACCGCGGTAGACGTTTGTCAGCGCTGAGCGTCCACGCGCCGGTGGGCGTCCAGGCTGGAGGACGAACCCATCCTCGGTGAAGAGTGAGACCAGTGCGGGAATGTCATTCGTACGCCATGCACGCTCGTAGTTGCGGAGCACGTCGTCGAAGGTCGCAGGCAGCGTGATCGATGGAAGCGGATCAGCGGCGACAGTTGGTGCAGGCTGAGGGGTCTGTGCGCCCAAGGGAATTGCGAGCACACTGAAAGCGAGTGCGACAAAGGCCATCCTGTACATGGTCATACCGTCGTTAGGGTTACCATTTGACTCGCGATGCTTCGTTACGGTTGCCGAGCGAGCGGCGCGCTCATCCGCCTTAGCATTTGCGCATTACTGTTACGGCGCGCCCAGAAGCCGCTTGAGGAAGAATGCGAGACAGTCCTGGAAGCTAGGAAGTACGTCGTTTCCGGAACGGCGAGAGCGTCGAGTTCTTCGGGACGGATCGAGCCTAGAAATGCACGGGCCATTTGACCGAGATTGGTAGCTCGATCGATTCGCTTGTTGAGGACGCTCCGCCGCTCGGAATCGGCCAGAAGGGGGCTGAACGGAAAGACGGTCATTAGAAAGGAAACGACCTCGTCGTACAGCACCACGTCAAACCCTGTCCCCCTCGGGACGCAGCCGGAGCGGCTCAACGTCCGGCTAAACGCCAGAGTTCCTGTCGGAAGAGGCCATGGAGATCGTGCGGACCAAGGACAGCGGCACGCTCCAGTACGAAATCTTCTTCAACGAGGATGAGAGCGAGGCGATGGTGTTCGAGCGCTACCGCGACGCCGACGCCGCGATCGAGCACTTTTCCAACATCAGCCATTTGATGGAGCCGATCATGGCCACCGCCTCCGTCACGGGCGAAGTGCTGGGAACGCCGAACGCGAAGATGAAAGAGCAACTCGGAAAGGGCGGCCCGATGCTGTTTACGCCGTGGATGGCGTTGCAGGATCAGGAATTGGCGGAGGAGAAATAACCGCCGCCCGGTCTCCCGAGCGTCGGTTTCCATCCTTTCGAATTGAGTTAACCTATTGCGCCTTCGAGCTCGCGCATGTCGATATTGTCCGGAAGGCCGGCGTCAGCATCAACCGCAATCGCCTTGCCGGCCGAGGCCTCGCGGTCGCGCTCGTCTCGGAATACGCTGCCGGAGACTAGCTCGCCGATGTGCTCGACCGGGTCGAGCAATGTTAGCTGGCCAACTGGCTGGACGATCCGCTACGGCGGACCGGTGTTGCGGTCTAACCGCCCTTAGCTAAGCTAGGATGTGCCGGTCCGATCTTCTGGAAACCGCCGCGCACACGGCGATTCGCTACAATTCCCGCACACTATCTCTCGAGCGAGCGTGCATCGCTGATCGCGGTAGCGCGCAGATCTTCCGGGAGAAGATCGAGATTCGCTCGTGGATTCTGCGCCAGCCGAAGCGGCCAGTGCGTCCCGTACAGGAACCGCTCAGCACCCACCGAGCGCAGCAGGTGCGCGAAATGATCCTCCGGCGGACCCCAGATCCACGCGAAATCCCAAAACACGCGCCGTTGCTCTTCGGGCGTGAGCCCCCAGTGCACCTCCTCGATCAGCTCACGACCGGCGCCGGTGATCACGAGCTTCACGCGCTCGCCTGCGCGCCCGAGCGCACGCACGTGCGCAGCCGTGAGATCGCCGGCGACGTCGAGGGGATGGCGCTGGCGCAGATCCTCGAACCGCACGGTCAGCACGAGCGGAACGCCAAGCTCCCCGCACGCGAGCGCAAGCGCGAGGAGTGTCGCGTCGTGCGGCGCCATCCCCCACTGCATCGGATAAGCGCGGATCGCCGCAGCGCCTTCCTCCACCAGATCGCGCAGCGTCCGTTCCCATAGCGGCCAGTCTGGACGAACGACGGGTGCCGGCTGCAGCACCTGACGATACGGCGCGAGCGCAGCGAAGAGCGCATCGTTGCCCGCTGCGGGATCGCGGTGCCACGCGGAAGGGAGATATCCGACCCACGCTCCGGAAAGGTCCTCGCGCTCGATCACGCGCACGAGCACGTCAGGCTCGGGATGCGGGAGATGACGAAACGGATACTGGCCGATGTACGCCGCGCAGTCGAGCATCGTGGGCGTGCTCAGGCCACCGCTGCGGGCGGGGCGGTTTCGACGCGCTCGCAGCGCGGAAAGACGCCGCGCGCGAAGAGCCGCGCGGCGTTGCGCCAGCGGATGTCGGCGATCTCGGCCACTGACAGTCCGACTGCGTCAAGCGCGCGCAGTTTCGCGAGCCCGGTCTCCATCGTCAGGTCGCAGGCCCAGAGAAGTCTGCGCGCGCCCAGAATGCGGAGCGCGCTGTCCAGCATTCCGCGATCGACTCCGCTCCCGGAGAGATCTGGGTACACGTTGGGCACATCGCGAATCGCGGGAGGTGTGTGCGCCCAGTCGCCGCCGCCGCCCAGGTGCGCGAGAATGAAGGCGACGCGTGGATGCCGATCCGCGAGCCGCGCGAGATCGCGCCCGTCGGAGATCTCCTGGCTCGGCCACTCGCACGTGCGATGCTGCCAGATGTGGTGCAGGATCGGAAGCCCGTGCACCGCCGCCGCCTCGCAAACCGGATCGAGCAGCGGGTCATCGGCTCGACGACTCGCGAGCAGCTTCACGCCGATTGCCCCGCGCTCGACGCCGCGCTGGATCTCCGCGAGCGCGTGATCGGGGTAGTTCGGGTTCACTGTCACGTACCACCGGATGCGCGGATCGAGCGCGAACTCCGCCATCGCGTCGTTCCCGACCGATACATCTGCCGGTGACGGAAAGTAAGTGGGCGAGGTGTGCCCGTACGAACCGAGCACGCTCGCAACGTGGTACGTGATCCCGATCCTGTCGCCGGCGCGCAGTCGCGCTGCGTTCACGCGCTCCCAGTCGCCGCGTCCGGACGCGGAGTGGTAGAAGTGCGCATGCGCGTCAATCAGCGGCTCCCTGCCGGCGAGCGGAGCTTCGTCCCTCAATCGGTGTCCCCGCTCACTGCGGTCAGTGCCGTGCTCGCCGCGTGTTCCACCGCCGCGAGCGCCTCCTCATCGTGCGCGATCGCCGCAAAGTTGTACGCGCCGCGCTTGAAAAGCACACCAGCCCCGAGCGCCTCGCGAACAAAGCGATTTTCGCGCGCTGCGTCGTCCCAGTGCAACAGCCACATCGCGTCGACTCCGTCGGTCCGGACGCCGCGTGCGCCGGTAGCAGTGATCGCGCGCTCCACCGCCGCACGCATTTCGTGCCCGATCGCGGCAAGCGTCGCGCAGACGTCTGTCCCGTCGTGCCAGTCGAGTACGGTGAGTGCCGCGGCCAGCGCGGTGGCCTCGCTTGCCAGCGTGGAGGAGATCCACGTGCGGCGCGCCGCATCCATAAGTGGGGCCTTGCCGACCACTGCGGCGAGTGGATACCCGTTGGCCAGCGCCTTCCCGAAAGCGGCAAGGTCTGGCGTCACGCCGCACACCTGCTGATACCCGCCTGGCGCCAGACGAAAGCCCGTCTTCACCTCGTCGAACACGAGCGCGGCGCCGAGCTCGTCGCACAGCGCGCGAGCACGCGTGAGCCAATCATACGGAGGTTCGTGCTCTACTACAGGCTCGAGAACGATTGCCGCGAGCGAGCGGCCCGCGTCACCCGCCGCGCGCTCGAGCGCGGACACGTCGCCGAACGGCACGTGCACGACATCTTTGCGCACCGCCTCCGGCACACCTCCACTGTTGCTGCTCCAGTCGTGCCATCCGAAATAACCCGATGCTACGATGCGATCGCGCCCTGTGTACGTCCGCGCCAGCCGCACAGCGGCGGAAATCGCCTCGGCGCCGCTCTTGAGGAACTGCGCCCGCTCGGCGCACGGAATCATGGCGCAGAGCCGCTCGGCCAACTCGACCTCGCGCCAACTCGACAGCCCAGCGACAGACCCTTCCGAAGCTGCTTCGATGACCGCGTTCGTGACGCGCGGCTCCGCATAGCCGAGTGCAACCGCGCCGAGCGCCATCGTGCAGTCCACGAACGAGTCACCGTTCATGGCGGTGACGCGGCAGCCTCGCGCTCTGACGAAGTGCGTCGGCGCGTCGGGGCACTCTTCGCCGTAGAGCGCCGCCGCGCGCTTGCTTCCGGTGGACGCGCCCGTCGGGAGCACCGCGTCCGCGCGCTCACGCCAGCTCTGAGCTTGCTTTTCGTTTTGAAGCACACCCTGTGAGACGATCGTTGAAGAACGGGAGTCAGGCATCGGCGATGGTGAATCGAAGCAACCGCGCGACATCGTGGCGGTCTCCACGAAGATAGACAAATTCTCCGCGCGCACTGGAGAGCACGAGCTGCCCGCGCCGGCGCTCGCGTCCAGGCGCGGTCTCGTTGACGATCACGTCGAGCGCCGCCTCGGTTGTGCCCGCTGGCAGCGCAACTTCGGCGACGAGTGCATAACCTGACGCCGTGGCCTGCCACCGGGCGCTCACCGTGAGCCCCTTCTCCCAGCCTTCTATCATACGCACAGCGACGTCGCGCGACGAAGGATCAGGGACGAGAAGCCATCCTCCCTTGCGCTCGCCCGCTGCGACATATAGCTGCACGCCAGCCCCGTTGATCGCCGCCGGCTCGTTGTCGAGCGGATTCTCGGCGTCGACCGCCACGAAGCAGCGGTGAACGTGTGACACGTCCACATCGATCGCCAGCGTATCGAGCCGCGTTGTGGCGACCGTCACCGTCGCAGTCGGGCGACCAGCCTCATTCCAGCTCTCCTCGCTGCGCCGATAATGCGGCTCGCCAAGGACGAAGGTCGCGGGAAGCGCGTGCGAGTCCGACGGTATCTCCTGCGCGGCCGGTGATTGGGAGATGCCGGTATTCTCCGCAGGCCCTCGCATTCCGCCAAGCACCACGCGGTCTCGACGCTTCGGGTTACCGTGCACCGGCTCGTGCTCGATGCACCATCCGGCCAAATCCCACGAATGCTGATCGGACGCACCGTCACGTAACTCGACACGTACGCTCGTCCCGTCCGACTCCACCGATGCTATCGCATCGCGCCAGCTCCACACGCCGAGGTATCGGCCTCTTTGCGCACTGCGCCGCACGAGCAGCAATGATATGAGTCCCGACCTCGTCGGCACGTCCGGGGCGCGCGTGCTCCACCAGGTGCTCTCCGGATGCGCGAGCACCCAGCCGCGCAGCTCGCGCCCCCCGAAGTGACCACGTACGCGCTGCACGCCGTCCGGCGCATGCACGAGCGCGGTGTCGCTGAGAAATCCGAATCCGTCCTCGCGCATCTCGCCTCTCGTGATCGCGTGCGGTGTGCGCGCGAGCGGCTCGTCAAGCTCGTTTACCAGGTCTACGCCGTGCCACGGGAGCGCAACCTCGTGCACCGTGTCTCCTTCCGCGTCCCACTCCAGCAGGTCCACGAGATAATCTTCCAGCAGCACGACCGACCGCCGCACGCGCAGCCCCGCCGCGAGTGGCGCCGTCGCGCTGATCCATGCGGCTTCGCCGCAATCATCAAATCCGATTAGCTGGCCGTCGACGGCGGGCTGTGACCGACCGTCCACCAGAGGCGCGGTATGCGCGAGCGTGCTGCGATACCAGTGCAGCGAGGGGTCCACGTATGAGCCCGTGCCCGGGTCGTCGAACCATCGCACATCGCCGTCGGCGAGCAGAAGATTCAACCGGTCGGGATGCCCGTGCC
>JACDCM010000196.1 GCA_013817545.1 Gemmatimonadaceae bacterium
GCAGGGTAGATTTCGTAGCGTTCCTCGACATGATCATGGCCCCGGACCATGTGCGTCACCGGTCTGCCGAGCCTTGCGCTCAAGGCGCAGAACGCAGCAAAATCCTCGTACCCGAACTGACTCCCGCGAGAGGTTCTGTTTGGAAGTTTTTTCCGTGCCCGGGGATGGGCGCGAGTCCAGACGAAATCGATGAGGCACTGCGGGTCGTTCCAGTCGCTCGTTTCGGCGAGGCGCTCGTGCAGGTCCGTGAGCGGAAAGCCACCGTGAACCGCGAGCAAACCATCCGGAAAGAAGAGCGCGCGTGGTGCGTGCGCTACAATCCTTACTGCGAGCTTCCCTGCTCTTCCGATCCATTCATGCGCCAGATTCTCATTCAAAAAGTCGGAAAAATCCGAGGGAGAAACGGTCGCGGTAAAGCGGGCTCCGTTGTATCCGAGCGCCTCGTCATGATTTCCCGCCAAGAGGCAGAGTGTCTGCGGACGCTCGAGGATCAGCTCGAATACCCGGAGCAACGTTTCCAGACCGTAGCCGCCGTCGTCGAACAAATCGCCAAGCAGCACGATCCGCGCATGTGCGACATTTTCGCGCTCGGACTCGCGGGCTATCAGCGCGAGCGCGGAATCGAGTGCGAGAAGGTCACCGTGAATGTCACCAATGAACCAGAGCGGCTCGTCGGACAGCTGGTTCAGCTTCAATGCGCGATCGGTGCTGGTCTTCCGCTGGTCATCGAACAGCATCTGCGCGCCAGTCTCCGAATCGAGCAGAGCTTCCAGCCGTTCGACGGTTTGCCGCATGCGCGCGCGAAGAGCGCCCGGCTGAAGTGATTTACCAATGCGATCCCAATCCAGATCGTGAACGTCAACGACGGGTGGAATCGGCGGAGGAGGGGTGATTTCAATCTCAGGCTCAGCGTCAACTGGCTCCTGAGACTGAGACTCAGACTGCCACTGGCCACTGAGACCGCTACTGGCACTGGCACTGGCACTCGAACCGGCAACTTGCTCGAACTCTGCCTCTAGTACTGAGCCGTCCCCCTTTTCAGGCTGAGCTCGCTCGGTATCTGCCGCGAGCCCCGGAAGGATTTCCTCTGTGGGCGCCTCTAAGTGCGATTCGTCCGGCGCGGGAGCTTCGCCGGCACTCTCTTTAGCCGACACGCGCTGTAAGAGGAAGCTTGCTGATCCCCTTGGCGCTGCGTCCCGCGGCTAGCACGTCACCATCGCTCAAGACTCGCGGCGTAGTGAGCGGAGCTCCGTTGACGAGCGTCTCGTTCACGGTTCCAGGCGCTGGTGTGACGATCCATTGTCCATCCGCGCGCCGCTCGACCGTGCACTGCTTCTCATCCCAGAATTCAGCTTCGGCGCCGAACCGCCGAAGCGTGGCCTTGCCCATCTCGGTTCGCACACCGATCTGAATCGACTGGCCGCCCGGAGTGACCAACTGAATTCTGTCCGACTTGAGCGCTGAGCCAGCAGTCATGGCCGTCTTCGTCTTTGCCCCCGAGCCATCAACAGCGGCAACTCCCGCAGCAACGCGAGAAGCCGCGCCTTTCGACGCCGCAGCCCCTGCGGCGGCAGCCTTCGGGCTCCGGCCGCTGAGTGCCGCTCTAATCTCCGGCGCTGTTGGTCTCGCCTTTGGATCCGGTGAGAGACAGCGGTGCAACATCACACTCACTTCGGCGTTGTCGGCAGGGTCCGGCAGCGTTCCAAGGAGAGCGGGCGGCCTGATGTCGTGTGCGCGTGCGCGCTTGGCATACTCCGCCTGGTCCTCCTGCCAGTATGGATGCGAACCGACGAGCAGCTCCCACAGAATGAGACCGCACGTGAAGATATCCGACGCGAGAATCGGAACCGCCCCGCGTGTCATGTGCTCCAGCGATCTGTAGTTGTCGGTTCCTACGTATCCCTGGTATCCATGCCACGGCGCCTTGCGATCGGCCAGCAGCGAAAAATCCGTGTCGATGAGCTTCAACTGATATCCCGATCCCAGCGCAGCGTCTTTTATCAGAAACGCGTTCGCGGGCTTCAAATCGGCGTGTATGATTTTCGACTCGTGCAGAGATGCGATGCCTCCCATGAACACCTTCGCCCATGTGACGTGCCTCGCCCACATGGCTGGGTCTCGAGCCGGAGCGACCCTCGTACGCCGGTGGATCTCGCGCTCTTCTTCCAACATGTGCTCGAGGTCGCGGCCGTTTTCAATCAGCTCGTAAGCCTGGAAATATGTGGCGCCGCCCCATTTCTCCTCGAACGCATCCACCAGACGAACCGCATAGTGCGCCGCCTTTCCATTCCGTATTCTGCTCGTGAGCTCCTGCTGGTAATCGACGAACGGTCCATACCAGACAACCGTGGGTGAAGGCGACTTGTACTGCTTGAGAAAGATTTTCTGGCCGCTCGGTGCCTGGGCGCCGTAGGAGATCGCCATCATGCCCGGGCCGAAGACCTTCGTGACGCGATATCCGCGTATTGAATCTCCGACCTTGAGCTTCTTTGCCATCGCGTGCTCCGGTGAGCGCGCGGTCTAGAGCGCCACGGTTTCCGCAGACCGCGACACGCTGGCGGCAAGCTGCTTGAGAGTGGTGCGGAAGTTGGCCGGATCAGCCGTGAACTTTTGCAGAGCTTCCTGAGCGTTGAGTCCCTCGTACTCCACCACTTCCCACTCGCTCTTGTCGATCTGACTGAGCCTGTCGTATCCCTCGAAGTTTGGCGCGAACAAGCTGAGGATGATGCGGTTGGCCATGATGACGTTGGCCACGTCCTGCAGCGCTCCGCCCTTTGCCTCGTCGATGCTCATTGTCTCCTTGAATGACGCATCGGTGAAGACCACCACGACGCGTGCCGCCTCACTCCGATACCTCCACTTGTTGGCCTCCTCGGATTGCGCACCCTTGGGTGACGCTTCCATCGTCGCGACCTTGTAGAGCGCGTCGAGAAGGGACTCCGGTTCGTCGCCGCCGCCCTGCGCGCGCAGCGCAGCCAACTGCGCCTTGAGAGCGACCGCATCGCGCACAAAACTGTTATCCTCAAGCCACTGCAGCCCTTCCGAATGGGCAGACTCGATGTCGCGATAGCCGACCACCTTTCCGCGCCAGTCTTTTACCGGAGCCGCGTTGTTCGCATCGCCGGAGCTGAGCGAGTCCACGAAAATCTCGATGTTCTTGCGGAGCGCATCGATGATCGGCGACATGCTGCCGCTCACATCGATAAGGAATACCACGTCGGCGACACCCTTGGTCTTTGTGCGCGTTTGCGGTGCGGCGGCCGGAGCCGCGGGCTCGGACTGTCCGCCTCCGTCCGAAGCGATGGGATCAGCTGCGAGCTCCGAGTCAGCGGGGTCGGCAAAGGCTGCCGGAGCGCCGCCCTCGGCGCCAGCCGATGTAGCACTCTCCCCGTCCGCGGCGGGCGTCGATGAGTAAGGTGCTTCAGTCGACGAGGCATCCACGGAAGGTGGCGAGGTCGGTTCGGTGTCTTCTGTGCTAGCCATTTGTCGCTCCGCGAGAGTCGGGTGTTGAGATTTTAGGGGAGAGGCAAACCATATGCACATAGTCTGCCAATCAGTGCCGGGCAAAGTTGGAAGATAATCCGCGGAGGGGCGTGGCGGTCAGGATTGACCCGGCTGAATAGGTCGCGGACGAAAATCTCCACCGCAGGTGACGCGGGCTTACGGGTCCAGGTGCGGGAAGACTGCAAGCAACATCCATGGCAAGCGGCGTCCATGGACATGACGCTTTTCTTGTCTGCGCGCGCGCGACTTGCCAGAAAGTCTGGATCAGCCGGTTCACTACCTAGTTCCGTTAAATCGAAAGGCAAATACCATCATGGAAAAATCGACCGCAATCGCACGCTCGGCGACAAACAGCGCTCTTCACGGTCTCGCGCCGGGCGTCGAACGCATGATGACTGTGTTCGTGAATCTGTATTTCATTCAATCGGATGACGGTTCCTGGTTTTTGATTGATACAGGATTGCCGATGCAGGCGTCACGCGTGCGCGCTTGGGCAGAGGCGCGATTCGGGCCAACGAGCGGCCCGCAGCGATCATCCTGACGCACGGACATTTCGATCACGCAGGCAATGCGCTGGCGCTTGCAACTGAATGGGACGTCCCCACCTATGCGCACGAAATGGAGCTGCCGTATTTGACCGGTAGATCCGATTACCCACCGCAAGATCCGACCGTCGGCGGCGCGTTGGCGGAGATGTCGCGCCTCTTCCCGCATAGCGGCTACGACTTCGGCAGCCGGGTGCGCGCGCTACCCGCCGACGGCAGCCTCCCGGGCTTGCCCGAATGGCGATATCTGCACACACCCGGACACACCGCCGGACACATCTCGCTTTTTCGCGAGCGCGATCGCGTGTTGATTGCCGCCGATGCCCTCGCGACGGTTAATCAGGAGTCGCCCGTGACGCTGATGACACTCAAACGGGAGCTGCGACTTCCGCCCGCCCCGTTCACCACCGACTGGAATGCGGCGCGCAATTCGATTAACACGCTTGCCAGCCTGCGCCCCAGCGTTATCGCCGCAGGACATGGTTTGCCGATAAGCGACAATGCCGCCAGCAGACTCGAGCGATTCGCGTTCAATTTCGCGCCACCCGCGCACGGTAGATATGTTCTCGAACCTGCACTCACAGACGGAAACGGGGTGGTTGCACTTCCGCCCCCGGTGGCTGACCCGGTTCAGAAGGTGATAGTGGGTGCAGCGGTCGCCCTCGCCGGCGGCTTTGTACTGTCGCAACTCATTAAGCGGCGACGCGCAATTGAATAGCTGAGGAAGGCGTTGAACATCTTGCCCCCGCCCATCGCAACGAGCATTTATCAGCGCCATGATAGCACCCGCTACGGTCCCGACGTCAACGATCGACCCCCCGACGCACCGATCGCTGATGGATCAATACCTGCCGGCATACGATTGGTCGGAGCGACATTCTCTCACCGTCCAGGCTCCGGCAGCCGTCGTCTACGACGCTTTGCGCACCGCGGACTTCGCAAGATCTCCCGTAGTGCGTGCGTTGCTCGAGCTGCGCGCGCTCCCGGCGAGGCTCACGTGGTCAGATTCGGGCTCTAGCGGTCCGGCGAGTGGAACCCAACCTTCCAGCAAGGACTGCGCGACGAACATACCACGCTGGACTCATTTCGGAAACGTGGGTTCACCATACTGGACGAGAGACGTGACGCAGAGATGCTGATTGGTCTCGTGGGCCGCTTCTGGACGATACATGGCGGCATCTGCGACACGGATTCCGAGCGCTTCCGCGGCCCGATTGACGCAGGCACCGCACGCGCCGCCTGGAATTTTGCGCTTGCCCCACTGCATGGCGGCGAATCCACGCTGCTCGCAACGGAAACGCGAATCCAGGCGGCTGACGCTCAGGCGAGGAGGAGCTTCGGGAGATACTGGCTTCTTATCCGGCCCTTCAGCGGACTCATTAGAAGGCTGATGCTGCGCGCGATACGCGACGAGGCTGAGTCGGCCGCGTCAGGAGGAATACGGCAATGAGAGTTTGCGCCCTCTCAATGCACCTGCACCCGCCGGACTGTTCCATCCGGCGAGTCGAAGCCCATTTGATCCGGACTACTTCGAAGCGGACTTTGCCTTGAACAAGCTGGCGTACCGCCCGTAGCCTTCCGCCGTGAGCCGCGCCGCCGGGATGAATCGAAGCGAAGCCGAGTTCATGCAGTAGCGCAAGCCCGTGGGCTGGGGACCGTCGTCGAACAAGTGCCCCAGGTGCGAGTCCGCATGCACCGAGCGAATCTCGGTGCGCACGTAGCCGAGCTTGTCATCAGAGTGTTTCGCGATGTTCGCCGGCTCGAGCGGGCGCGTGAAGCTGGGCCACCCGGTTCTCGAATCGTACTTGTCGATAGAGCTGAAGAGCGGCTCGCCCGAAATGATGTCGACGTAAATGCCGGCCTCGTGGTTGTCCCACAGCTCATTTCGGAACGGCATCTCGGTGTCGTCCTTGCGCGTGACTGAAAACTGCACGGCTGTCAGCTTTTTCTTGAGCACCGCGTCTGATGGACGCTTGTACCCGGACTTTGCGCCTCCCAATCCAGGCACCTGCGCTTGCGCGCCGGCTGAAAGAGCCACGGAAGCTGCTGCAAATACTGCGGCGCCAACAACAGCGCGGATGGTCAAAGGCATATCAGTCCTGGTGTTGAGAGAAGCGTCTATTCGACTGCGATATATACTCCCCAGAGTGGTTTTTAGTTCTCCGCCCACCGCGTATCAGTGGGGCTTCCCCCGATGTACAGTATCAAGGCCGCCGAGCGCCTCGAGCTGACTTGGAACGCTAAATGCAAACATGGAGCTTTCCTGGCACGCGCTGCTGCGAGTTGCGCATCTGCCCGTTCGTCGCTTGGCCTGTTGTTTTCACCGCCGGAGATTCCATCATGATGCCTCGCTCCGCGTTCGCCCTACGTGTTGCCGCTATCTCGCTCGTGCTGGCCGCTGGGGCCGCGTGCGACGTCGATTCCACGGGGAATGACGACTCCGAAGGGAGCGATGGGCCACAGAATCAGGGGCCCGTACTCCCGGCTCGTACCGATGGCGACGCGAATCTCGGACGCGAAGTCTTCCGGTTCGAGACGTTCGGAAACGAGCGCTTCTTCACCGATGCGCTGCGCCTTCCAGCGGGCATGGTGGCGGCTGCGGTGACCCCCCGGCAGCTCCTCGCGTTGGGCGTGAGTATCGACATTGAGGCCGTGCCCGCGGCCATTCGCGCGCTCCTTACCTCGGCGCCCGCGTCGGTGCTCGATGATCCGGCGATGACGATCGCGCTGATTAACGCGAACTCTGCCGTGGGATTGCCAATCAAGGATAGCAACGGCGACGGGGTTCTCGACGTGACACGAGGCGACAAGGTCGGGTCGAGCTGTGCGCTCTGCCACAGCCCCGCCGCCGAAGGTGCGGTGTTCAGCGTGCCCGGCGGCGGTTCCATTGGCCGGCGGCAGGACGGGCTCGCTACACACAACCTCAACTTCGGCCGGCTCATCGCCACCGCGACCAACTCGCGCGCTCTTTATCCGTTGCTGCAACTCGCCTTGGCGGCGAACGGGGGAAACACGCTCGGCAGGGCGCCGACCGGCCTGACGGAGAATTCAACCGAAGCCGAAGTCGATGCCTATCTCTCCAATCCGCAGTTCTACCCGGTTGGAATGTTCGACGATACATTTGATGGCAACGGCGATCCGATGCATAATATGCCCCTATTCGAGCAAGACCTGGCCGGTCCTTTCGGCAGCGAGGGGGCAATCGCGCGGCTGGACAACTTCGGCAACCTGGTCTACACCGGATTGTTTGACCCGACGACGCTGACGACGCCAGGCGGACGCGCGTTTCTCATGAAGCTCGGCGGGGCGGCTGGTATCGAGATCGCTGACGACTATGTGAAAGTTCTTGCGGCTACTGGAGTTACGGGCTATCCGTATGTGATTGCGGCGCCTAGCGCCGCAGCGGGTACGGAGGACGCACCGTTAGGTATCCGCGTTGACGACACCAAGCTGTTCGCGATGAACGCCTTCCTCGCGCAACTGCCGGCGCCGGCGGGCACAGGGGGCAGCGACCGCGGACGCCAGCTTTTCCGCACCACGAACTGCACCTCATGC
>JACDCM010000197.1 GCA_013817545.1 Gemmatimonadaceae bacterium
ATACGAGGAATCGCTCTCTCCATTGTTCGCAACAACTGGTCGGACTTTGCAATTATTCCGTATGAATGCGAGCCGGCAGTCCATGTCCGGGCTGCCGCCACTCGCTACGGTCACCCGCTTACATGGTGATGTCGCAAGGTGCTGCGCTTGGGAGACAGCTTGAGCAGAGTCGACCACAAGGATGACGATCCGAACTGGTCATTCTACCCCGAAGCGGTTCTGCAACTGCATCATCCGGCGCCGCCGCTCACTGTCGACCTGCGAAAGTCTCTCGGCGTCCGAGAATGATGCCCGTCACGAACACCTCCGGGAGATACTGGTGCATGACGGACTTTCGCACCTTCCCGCTGACGGGGTGTCTCCGGTCCGCGACCCGCCCGCCGCCCGTGGTCATGACGGTGGCAAAGCGCGCTGGAGACCGACCGTTTGGACCCATCTAGGAGTGAGGCGGGACTCTTATCGAGAGGGAAATTGCGACGTCACAACGCACAATTTGCCGCAAGCTCGGCATGTAGCGACTCGCTGAAATAGCGGTGCGAACCGCCTTCGCGAGCACCACCGCACCATTCGACGCCCATTACGCACGCTACGCTCCTCGCGCACTTTTCCTGAGGACTTATGCGCCTTCCCTCTACACGTTTGTAGGGAGCCCGCGAGTGTACGCGAAATGTTGAGGGGGCGAAAACTGGCTCCCAAATTGTAGAAAGCAAATATTTGGTAACACTCTGCGTGGTCCGGTCCCCGACGTGAGAGAGGACCGTTCTACGGTGAGTCAATCGGCCACTGGCAGAAAAACATGAACCAGCAACGGTCTGGCGCGCTCGTCTTCTACGGCGCGACCGGCGATCTCGCTTTCAAGAAGATCTTCCCAGCGTTGCAGCGCATGGTGAGGGCGGGCGTGCTCGACGTGCCGGTGATTGGCGTGGCACGTCACGGGTCGCTGGAGCAACTCCAGGCTCGCGCACGGGAAAGCGTCATCCAGCACGGTGGTGGTGTCGATCCTGTGTCGTTCCCGAAGCTCATGAAGCTGCTTCGATACGTCGTTGGCGAGTATACGGCGGACGCAACGTTCGACACCATACAACGCGAGGTGAGTGACGCGCCTTATCCGCTGCACTACATGGCCATCCCTCAGTCGTTGTTCGAGGTGGTGGTTGACCAGCTCAGCCGGGCAGGCTGTGACGGGGGCGCACGCCTGGTACTCGAAAAGCCGTTTGGAACTGACCTCGCCTCGGCCCGACGCCTCAACACCGTCCTGCATCGCTGCTTCGGCGAGCAGGCGATCTACCGGATCGACCACTATCTCGGCAAGGAGGCCGTGCAGAACCTGGTCTTCTTCCGCTTCGCCAACACCTTCCTCGAGCCGATCTGGAACCGGCAGTACGTGGAGAATATCCAGATCACAATGGCCGAGCCATTCGGCGTGAAGGGACGCGGCGCTTTCTACGACCAGACCGGCACCATCCGCGACGTGGTTCAGAACCACTTGCTTCAGATTCTCTCGAACATCGCGATGGAACCGCCGCCGAGGAGCCATGACACCGAGACGCTGCGCGACGAGAAGGTGCGGGTGCTCAAGGCAATCGTTCCGCTCAACCCCGACACGGTGGTGCGTGGCCAATTCAAAGGATATCTCGCCGAGGCGGGTGTCGCGCCTGGATCCAACACGGAGACTTTCGCCGCGCTCGAGCTGGCCGTCGACTCCTGGCGCTGGGATGGGGTGCCTTTCTACATCCGTGCGGGAAAGTGCATGCCCGTTATGCGTACCGAAGTGGTCGTCAAGCTTCGCCGTCCTCCGCCGATTACTGGCGTATCGCTCGTCTCGAACCACGTACGATTCCAGCTTGGTCCTGAGTTCCAGATCGGTTTGGGGGCCACGGTCAGGGAACCAGGCCGTGAAGCGGGCCATCCGCTCGAGCTGCTTGCCAGCCACGAGCACGAAGGATCGGAGACCGATGCGTACGCGGAGCTTCTGAGCGATGCCATGAGAGGCGAGACGTTCCGCTTCGCTCGCCAGGATTACGTCGAGGAAGCCTGGCGGATCGTTGACCCGGTCCTCCACGGTGGGCCGCCGATCATCTACGAGCCGGGGTCATGGGGGCCTCCAGTGGCTCAGGCACTCGTCCCCGGCGGCTGGACGGAGCCGTCTACGTCGACGTGAACCCATATCTGCAGGTTAACCGAGGGGCGGGAGCATGAGGCTGGCGAGCGTTGAGGCTGTGGCGCGAGCGTTGAACGATGGCGGTGTGCCATTCATCGTCGTCGGAGGCCTGGCGGTCGTGGCTCACGGGTACGGACGTCAGACGGCGGACATCGACTTCGTGGTGCGCCTCGACCCGGCAACCATTCAAGCCATGTTCCACGCGCTGGAGGCGCTAGGCTATCGACCCAGAGTTCCCGTGAACGCAACAGGCTTCGCCGATCCAGTGCGACGCCGCTGGATCAGTGAGAAGGGCATGCAGGTTCTTAACTTCCATTCCGACGCACATCGGGACACTCCGGTAGATATCTTTGTCTCCGAGCCTTTCGACTTCGGCACGGAGTTTCAGCTGGCGCTCGTGCAGGAGATCGCACCCGGTGTGCCGATGCGAATCGTACAGCTGGAAACGCTGCTTCGAATGAAGGCCGATGTTGGACGTCCGCAAGACATCGCTGACATCGCCGAGCTCCGGCTAATCCACGAGGAGGGGTGAAATGACTGACTCGGACCCGACCGCCATCTGGAAGGATGCGACGTGGACAGGCAACCGAATGCGGCAACACCGGGAGTTTCAGGCGCTCTCGTTGCGGGAGAAGGTGGTGGCGCTCGAAGAGATGCAGCGTGTGTCGGAGGCACTGCGTATTCCCCATCCGCCAGACGGACAGCCGCGGTAGACGCGCACATAGAGGCTTTTTTGAGAGGAACTAGCGCGCCCTCTGGTCTCTCTACAAACTCAATGACACGTCGCGCCGGCTACGACAGCTCCGCGTATCACGTGCTTCCCCGCGACAACTACTGCGCAAGTCCAATTCTGACCCCGGGAGGTCACGCTGCCGAATCCCAACGCCACCGTCTCGCATGTACGTGCAAACAAATATCGTACTCGCGACTTACCGGCTTGCCCTGCTGAACAGATCGCTACTTCCCGGAGGACCACCACCATACGCGAATTGCCCGTAGCTTTGGGAACGGTTCGGCATCGCGTCCCCCCCTTTGTCTCGCCGTCTCGAGCACGCTGATTTCTCACCGTCGCAGCCCGCCGTCCATTTGAATCCATCTATCCGCACGCTCATAGCCGTCCTCTGCCTCACACTGCTCGGCGCAGGACGCCCGCCCCAATCCACCGACTTCGCCCGCTTCGTCGATCGCTACCTCGATGACTTCGCCCGCCGGCATCCCTCCATAGCCGCCGGCAACGGCATTCACCAACACGACGACAAACTCGACGACTTCTCGGCCCCGGCTATTCGCGCCGAGATCGCTGCTCTCAAACGTGATCGGCAACGGCTCCAAGCCTTCAACCCGAAGTCGCTGACCGCCGACGAGCGCGTCGACCGCCGCATACTCACCGGTGTCATCGACGGTTGGCTCCTGGAGCAGGAGACGCTCGAGAACTGGCGCCGGAACCCGATGCTGTACGCATCTGCGCTCACCGACGGCGTTCACAACCTCATGGCGATGGAGAGCAATCCCGCGCCGGTGCGCATGCGTCGTATCATCAGCAAGTTGGGTCAGGTGCCCGCACTGCTCGCCTCGGCACGCGCAAACGTTGCCAATCCACCCAGGATCTTTGCCGAGCGTGGGGCCTCGATGATGCGCGGTGCCAGCGGGATGCTTGGAAAGGATCTCGATCTCGCCTTTGCCTCCGATCCCAACGTCGCGTTGCGCGATTCGCTGCGACGCGCGGCAAAATCCGTCATCCCGCTAATCGACGCATACGCCACCTACCTCGAGCGCGAGGTGGTGCCGACAGCGACGGGCGACTTCACCGTCGGCGCGGCCAACCTCTCACGACGCTACCTCGCCGAGGAGCTGATCGACACGCCGCTCGAGACAATGGTCGCGATCGGCGAGCGGGCGCTCGCCCAGTCGCAGTCCGAGTTCCGTGACGCGGCAGCGAAGCTCGCCCCGGGCCGCGATCCTCAGGAGGTGTGGGGCGAGGTGCGGCGAGATCATCCGAAGATGGGCGGCGTAGTCGAGGCAACGCGCAAGATCGTTGACTCACTCACCGCATTCGTATCGTCGCGAGGCATCGCGGCGCTGCCGCCCGGCGAGCGCGTCATCGTCGAGCCGGCCAAACCGTTCGACCTTGGGTTTGCCTCCATGCACGCGTCGCCGCCGCTTGAAAAAATTCCAGTGCGGAGTGTCTTCTATATCACGGATGCGAATCCTGCGATGGCTCCGGCGGATCAGGCAGCTTGGCTGGAGCGCTACAACTACGCGTCGCTCAGCAACCTGGCGGCGCACGAGGCGATGCCCGGACACTGGCTACACTCCACCTATATGCGTCGCACACCCGGAAAAGTCCGGCGCATATGGATCGGGCTGAATCCCTTCCCGCAGCCGTCTTCGGGACAGGACGGGTGGGCGCACTACGCCGAGCAGATGGTGCTCGACGAAGGCTTCGGTGGCGGCGATCCGCGCCAACGCCTCGCGCAGTTGAGCGATGCGCTCACCCGGATATGCCGACTCCTCTCGGGGATCAAGGTGCACACGAAGCAGTGGACTCTTGCAGACGCGCAGCAATGCTTTGAGAAAGAGGCGTATATCGCCGAGCCCGCGGCGCGTCGCGAAGCCGAGCGCGCAACGTATGATCCGACGTACGGCGGCTACTTCCTCGGCAAGCGGGGCGTTCTCAAGTTGCGCGCCGATTACACCGCGAAGCAGGGTGCGAACTTCAATCTCCGCGCGTTTCACGAGCGCCTGATGACCAATGGCATCGCGCCGATCTGGGCGCACCGGCAACTCCTGCTTCCGGGCGACAAGTCGGCCATCATCGAATGATGCCGGCGGCAAAACGCAAAGCACAGATGGGAGGCAAAGTGCGTGTCGGAGTGCTCGGCGCGGGCGCATGGGCGGAGTTCGCGCATCTGCCGGGCTACAAGCGCGACCCGCGCTGCGAGTTGGTGGCGATAGCCGATCCGCACATCGAAAGGGCGCGGGAGTTTGCGGCCAGGTTCGAGATTCCCAACGCGTATGGCTCGCACGAGGAGCTTGTCGCGCGGGAAGACATCGACATGGTGGACGTTTGCACGCCGAGCGCGACGCACTTCGATCTTAGCTGGGCAGCGCTCGGCGCGGGGAAGCACGTTCTCTGTGAGAAGCCGGTCGCGTACCACTACAAGGACACGCTCCGCGCAGCCGCGCTGGCAAAACAGATGGGCGTGAAGACCAAGCTCGGCTTCACATTTCGGTACAGCCCGGCCATGAGATACATGAAGCAGCTGATCGACGAGGGCTTCGTCGGAACTCCCTTCATCTTCAACGGATACGAGCAGAACTCACAGTGGCTCGACCCGCAAACGCCACTGCGCCAAGTGGATCACGAGGCTGATCAGTCTGTCATCCAGGTCTCCTCACTGGAGGGATATGGCGCGCCGATCATGGATCTCGGCCACCTGTTCATGGGAAACCGATTCAGCCAGGTGGTCGGCACGATGAAGAATTTTATTCCCGAGCGCGTTGTGCGCGACACCGGCAAGATGATGCGGATGAACATCGACGATGCCGACATTTTCATCGGGGAGTACGCCAGCGGCGCGATCGGATCCATTCAGACAAGCTTCGTGACCGTTGGGAATTATCCTGGGCTCGAGGCCCGCGTGTATGGCAGCAAGGGCGCGCTCATCTGCCGGCTCGTGGAGGAGAACGGCATCTGCGAATCACTCAAGGGTGCGACGTCTGATCAGGTAGAATTCCGGGAGATTACGGTGCCCGAACACTTGTATCCGCCGGGTGGCAGCAAACGCGAATCGTGGCGGTCGCTCTTTTACGCGAGCCTCATTAGCTCATTCATTACAGAGATTCTGAGCGACGGGCCAGAGAACGAGGGAAACTTCGAGGACGGCGCTCATGTGCAGGAACTGATCAACGCTGTCGAGCTGAGCTTCCGCGAGCGGCGCTGGGTTTCGATCCCACTCGCGCGATGAGTGACGCACTCGATCACTTCTTCGAACACTACTACCGGCGCCGCCCGGTGAACGCGACGTTCACGGGCGTGCATGCGTACGACGAGCTGCTTCCGCACTGGTCGCTCGCCGGGCTGCAAGCTCAGGACGACGAGATGCGTTCGCTGTTCGCCGAGCTATCCGTGGCGCACCCGTCGCCTGCGTCAGTCCACCGCTACCGCGACGACGTGGACTTGCTCGACGCCGAGCTGGCGCGGGGATTTATCGAGATCCAGCTCGCGGAGAACGCCAGCATGCATGGCATGCGCGGCAATCCGGCACTGTGGACCGGCGAAGCGATCTTCTCGATCGTCGCTCTCATGATCCGTGACTTCGCGCCCTTCGAGGATCGTCTGTTGGCCGCCACCGCGCGCATGGACGCTATCCCGAAGTTTCTTGCAGACGCGGAGGCCACCATCGGCAGCGCGGCGATCCCAGCCGCGTGGACGGCAAGGGCGTTGCGCGAGTGCGAGGGCGCGACAGTCCTGCTAACGCTTGGCCTCGACGCATGGCTCGCATCGTCGTCGGACACGCCGAGTGGCGCGACGCGACTGCGTACAGTGGCTGCGCGCGCGAACGGCGCCTTCGCGCAGTTCGCCGAATGGCTGCGTTCCCGCCCGGCGGCGCCACGCACTTCGATGGCGTGCGGTATCGAGCTCTTTGATTTGCTTCTCGCTCGCGGTCACCACGGTGTGCGTTCGCGTGACGAACTGCTCGCCGAGGCGCGCGCCTGCCTGCCTGTGGCACAACGTCGACTCCAGGAGATGACCCGTGCTACATGCGGATCATGGGAAGCCGCACAGGAACAACTCGCGTCCGACCATCCCGCTCCAGCTGACTACCTCGATGCGTTCACCCGCACGTGGGCGCAGTGCCACGAGCGCGCCGAGTCGCAGGACGTCGTCAGCTGGCCTGATTGGCCCATCCGATACGTACCATTCCCCGAGTGGACGCATGACGCCGCGCCATTCCTGTACTATCTGTACTATCGCTCGCCGGCGCCATTCGACTCGTATACAGTCCATGACTATGTGGTCCCGCCACTCCCCCTACCGATCGCGGCACAGGAGGAGCACCTTCGAGCCTGGAATAACAGCGCGATGAAGCTCAATCATGTCGTTCATCATGGCGGGATCGGCCACCACGTGCAGAATTGGCATGCCTACCATCGCGCGTCCTCGCGCGTCGGCAAGGTGGCGGCGGTGGACTGCGCGAGCCGTATTGGGATGCTGTGCGGGGGCACAATGGCCGAAGGGTGGGCCTGCTATGCGACAGACGTGATGGAGGAGCTTGGCTTTTTGACTCCGCTCGAACAGCTCTCCGAGCAGCATTCGCGCGTCCGCTTTCTCGCTCGCGCGATCGTGGACATCGAGCTGCATCAGCGGACCATGTCATTCAACGACGCCGTTCGTTTCTACGTGGAGCAGACGGGAATGAAGGCGGATGCCGCGCACGGT
>JACDCM010000572.1 GCA_013817545.1 Gemmatimonadaceae bacterium
AACGGTCGGTTTACATGCGAGTCAAGCACAGAATGAATGGCATTCCGCGGGCGGTGGTAAACCAGCCTTCCGGACATCGAGACTCCGAAGCTGGAATGCTCCTCTTAACGATGGCGCCAAGACTGCGCCCTCGATCCTCCAGCGGGGAGCATATTTGTACGCGGACTCTGAGCTACGCTCGCCTGCAGCCGACGCCAATCCAGCTCACTGGCCCGGGTGGCGTGGACCATATCGAAATGGGATGGCCCGCGGAGATGCGCCAACCGCCTGGAGTGACACGAAGAGCATCAAATGGAAAACCGAAATTCCTGGGCGGGGCTTTTCTACTCCTGTGATCTGGGGAGACAAAGTGTTCCTCACGACCGCCGTCCAGACCGGCAAGACTCCGGAACCCACACCGACCCCAACGCGACCGCCGCAGCATGCTGGAACACAACCTCCCGGGGCGCCGACTGCCGGAGCGCAAATTCCCAGTCGCGGCGGGAGACAAGGTGGGCCGGGAGGCGGCGCTGGCGGACAGATCGAACATAAGTTTTTGGTCATCTGCCTGGATCGAAGGACCGGCAAAGTGAGCTGGCAAAAGACCGCTCGAGTGGCCACACCACATGAGGGTTATCATCGAACCTACGGGAGCTTTGCCTCAAACTCGCCCATCACGGACGGCAAGCATCTTTACGTGTCCTTCGGATCGCGCGGCGTCTATTGTTATGACTTGAACGGAAAGCTCGTCTGGGAGAAAGACCTTGGCGTGCAAATGCGAATACGTTTGCAGTTTGGCGAAGGGAGCGCGCCGGCGCTCGACCAGGATCGGATTTTTCTAACCTTTGACCAGGAGGCTGGTTCTTTTTTTGTCGTGCTCGACAAGCGTACCGGCAAGGAGCTCTGGCGAGCCGAGCGCGACGAGCCGAGTTCCTGGAGCACGCCACTGGTGATTGAACACGCCGGCCGCAGCCAGGTCGTCGTCAGCGCCAGCCGGAAAGTGCGCAGCTACGACGTAGAGACAGGGAAACTGATCTGGGAATGCGCGGGACTGGGATCGAATGTGATTCCGGCACCTGTTTACCAGGACGGCGTCGTGTTTGTGATGAGCGGCCATCGCGATCCGAAACTGATGGCGATAAAGCTCGGCAAGGAAGGGGACCTGAGCGGGACAGACGCGGTGCTGTGGAGTCAGACTCGTGGGCTCTCGTACACACTTTCGCCGGTTCTGCATGAAGGCAAACTGTATGTCGTCACTGATTCGGGTCAGGTGAGCAGCTTCAACGTAACAACCGGCGAGCCCTACTATCATCAGGTGCGCTTGCCTAGAGCCTATAACTTTAAGGCCTCACCTGTGGGGGCTAATGGCAAGCTCTATCTCGCAAGCGAAGAGGGCGACGTAATTGTCTTGAAGCTGGGAGAGAAATTTGAAGTCGTTGCCACAAACACCCTTGAGGATCAGATGTTTATCGCTTCACCATTGATTGCAGATGGTCAATTGTTTCTGCGCAGTCAGAATTGGCTTTACTGCATCGGCGGGAGCTGAGTTTCGGATCTCGAATTTCGAATTGTGTCTCCTCAAGCGTGTGTGGGTTTGACCGGACTTGCTCCGCGACGGAGACACTGCAACCTTCGTCACACGAAGTTCGCAATTCGAAATCCGCAATCCGAAATTCCCTGGGGCTAGCGCCCGTACATCGTCCCGAGCGTGGTCGATGAGAAGATCGATGCGGGAATTAGCAAACGCCGTGCGGCGGCGGTGGCTCGTCCGTCGGATTCGTGATCTTGTGCCAATCGAGTTATGTGCACGGGCTCGGTGAGACGGGAATCGCGGACGGCTTTTAGGCAGCGGGTTGACTGCCGCTTTGAACACTTGAAAAGCGTGATTGTCCGAAGCGAAGAGTCGCTCACATTATCGGCACTCCCATCGGCATCCTGGGCCGTCACTAAATCGCCGGTCGCTACTGCCCCATCCGCGGTTTCAATAGACGAAGATCCAACCCGGTCGATCGGGATAGAAGCTGGGTGCACAGCACCGTAGGAAGAGAGTTTCCAGCTCCGCCGCTTTCGCCGTGGGGAGCGGGTTCCTAGTTTCTCCATAGTCTGTGTTTCCGCCCCTAGTCAACGGCGATGCGCTCAGCTCACGCCACAAGGCTTCACTTCAACATTACCTATGCGGTTCCCCCAGGCGTCCCATTGCGTTAACGTAGGCTCATTGTCTGTCGGCGGAGCATATGGTAGAAGATCACCACCCGACAGCCGCCCCATCT
>JACDCM010000573.1 GCA_013817545.1 Gemmatimonadaceae bacterium
TGTAATGGCGGAGCATGCGCACGGACCGGTCGAACGCGACCGGAGTGCGGTCGGTGCGCGACAGCATCACAGCTCCCTCCATCGTGGTCAGAGCGAAAGTGGCCAGGTCGCGCCGGTCGACGTCGGAGGGAAGGCGGTCGCCGGCTTCGATGAAGCAAGTCTCGATCGCCGAGATCCAGCCGTCGAAATTCGCAGCGAGGAGCGCGCGCACTGGCGGATCGGGCTCGTGCAACTCGAGCGCGATGCTGCCGATCGGGCACCCGTAAGTGCACTCCGTTCGAGTGAGGTAATCCCGATAGTGTTCGAGCAGCGCAAACACGCGCTCGATCGGATCGGTCACGCCGTTCCACGCCGGTTGCAGCAGCATGGGCCGAATGCCGTGCAGGTACATGTCGAGCACGGCGAGGAGCACGTCCTGCTTCCCGGGAAAGAAGTGATACAGGCTCCCCGCGTTGACGCCGGCGTCGTGCAGGATATCCGCGACGCTGGTCGACGCATAACCTTTTCGCGCGAACAGGCCCATCGCGGCGAAGACGATGCGTTCCTTCGTGTCGACAGACATGCGGGCCAATTTGTTGAATGATCGTTCAAGTCGCAAGCCTGGCGTATATTTTCACCTTGCGGCACGCTAGGGCCAACCGCCGCTCCAAGCATCAGATTTCTCGCTTGGAGAAGCATCTGCGCCTGGCGTGAGTTGCTGCCGACGAAGGTGGTAGCAGCAGCATTGTCTCTGCATCTTATGTGAACCCTTGCAGCAGAGCTCTGGCGTTGCCTGGCAACAACCCTCGCTGACTATTGTGAGTCCTTCGTCCACAGAGGAGCCTATGAGCGGCGCGGCATTCTCGATGAGACCGGATACGCGGATTCGGTCACCGTCGAACGCCTCAAAGCTGAGTAGGGCCGGGCGGCATGGGATCAATGCGGGCAGATGTTCGCTGTAGTCACATCGCCAACTGGACTACGGCAAGTCCGGTGAATTGGCCCAGGCACAGCGGGCATGCGGACGCGCGATCGCGCACTGCCGACCGGTGGTAGTGACTCGTGTCGCGACCATGGCCGACTTGCCGGCGTTACAGGTGCTCATCGCTGCCTCGGTGCGCGGACTCAGCGCCGGCTTCTACAGTGCTGTGCAGGTCGAAGCGGCGTTGACGCACATTTTCGGAGTCGACACGCAGCTCATAGTCGACGGCACGTACTTCGTCATTGATGGTGCGACAGGCTTGGTGGCGGCTGGCGGCTGGAGTGGCCGGCACACGCTTTACGGTGGCGACCAGATGAAAAGTGCGGAGGATCGGCTGCTGGACCCAACCGATGAGCCCGCGCGCATCCGTGCTTTCTTTGTCCACCCCGACCGGGCACGCCAGGGGCTGGGACGACGGCTTTACGAAGAATGCGAACGCGCGGCGTGGGCGGTTGGCTTCCGCGGCTTCGAGCTTATGGCCACGCGACCCGGCGAGCCGCTGTACCTCGCGCTAGGGTTCTCCGTCGTAGAGCAGGTTGCGCTACCCTTGCCGGGTGGCATTGAGATTCCACTCGCGCGAATGATCCGCCCCATCGACCCTCCTGGCATGGCGCCCGACGCGAGCACAGGCTAAGCTGGCGTCGCACCCGCCGTGAGATCGATCCAGGAAGGAAAGACCACAAAGTTGAAGAGGTGAACGGTGACAAGCCGCATCGCGATACTGGACTGGATTGTAATCGCCGCGTACTTCCTAGCGCTCTTGGCAATCGCCTACTGGGCAACGCGCAAGGAGAAGAACGTCAGCGCCGACTACTTCCTCGCGGGGCGGGATGTGGGCTGGCTCGCGGTTGGCGCCAGCCTTTTCGCTTCCAACATCGGGAGCGAACATCTCGTCGGGCTCGCCGGCACCGGGGCTGCAAGCGGTCTCGCCGTCGGCCATTTCGAGTGGCTCGCCAGCTTTACGTTGCTGCTTCTGGGCTGGCTGTTCGTACCGTTCTACTTGAGAAGCGGCGTGTACACAATGCCGGAATTCCTCGAACGCCGGTTCAACTCCGCCTCGCGCTCGTACTTCACTTGGGTGTCCATCATCGGCTACGTGCTCACGAAGATCAGCGTCACGCTGTTCGCGGGCGGTGTGGTGATGCGGGCGGTCACCGGCCTCGATTTCTGGACCAGCGCAGTGATCCTGATCGTCATCACGGGATTGTACACGATTGCCGGCGGGCTCCGCGCGGTGATCTATACGGAAGTGTTGCAGACAGTCGTGCTGATCATCGGCTCA
>JACDCM010000574.1 GCA_013817545.1 Gemmatimonadaceae bacterium
TGCGCGTGGTCATGCCATGAGCCTTTCGATTCTGGTGACCAGAATTCCTGTGGAGCCGATCGCCTTCAGGTCCGCAATCACACGATACACGTCGCGCTGATCCACCACTGCGTGTGCGGCGACGAACTGGTCGCCGTTCAGCACGTCGACGATGGTAGGGCCCGAGATGCCAGGCAGGATGCGCTTGACCTGTTCCAGCTTGTGGCGTGGCACGTTCGCCATGAGGTAGCGCTTGCCCTGCGCGCGGAGCACAGACTCGAGCGCGGTCACCAGCTCTTCAACGCGCGCACTGTTCTCGGCGTTCGCGAGTGACGCAGCGCGACCGATGAGGAGCGCAGTCGACTCGAGGAGCGTGGTTACCTCGCGCAAGCCATTCAGCTTGAGCGTTGACCCCGTCGAGACCAGGTCGACAATGATATCAGCGACGCCCAGATGCGGGGCGATCTCCGCCGCGCCGGACATTGGCACGATGGTCACGGTGCGGCCGGCGCGCTCGAAGAACTCACGCGTCGACCGCGGGAAGGTCGTCGCGACCCGGGTACCATCCGCTACGCCTTCAATGCCGCGCAGATCGCTGTCTTCGCGCGCGGCCAGGCAGAGCCGGCAGCGTCCGAAGCCCAGATCGAGCAGCACTTCGACGTCGCGCGCGCACTCGACGACCAGATCGCGCCCGGTGATGCCCAGATCCGCGGCGCCGTCCGCAACGAACTCGGGAATGTCGTCAGCGCGAACGAAAATCGCGTCGAAGTCGCTGCCAAGAGACGCTTGCAGCGCCCGGTCCGAGCGAATGTCGAACTCGAGTCCCGCGCGCTCGAGCAACTCGCGAGCACCTTCGGCAAGGCGGCCCTTATTTGGTAGTGCAATACGAAGCATTACTTCTCCCATGAAAAACAAAAAGGCCCGTCAGATAGACGGGCCGCAGCCAGGTTTCGTGTGTCTCTCGTTGAAGTCAGAGCATACAAGCACGCCACCGCCGCGACCCGCTGGGGCCGTGGTGATGCACATGGTGCCGGTAGGTTGCAGAGCTCATGACCATGCCGAATCTTCGCGATCTGTAACTGCATCTGTCAAGCTCGGCGCGGGAAATCGGCGAGCGAGGTAGCCTGTACGATCTCGCAGCGCGGTTGCGGTAACCGCTATCGGTATTGCACAAGTGGGCGGGAGGCGGGAGGCGGGAGTCGGCGACTGAGAACAGTTTGGCGGACCCTGATCGTCCGCTTCTCGCCTCCCCCCTTCCGCGAGTAAATCCTCAGGCGAGATTACTCTCGTACTTGCGCGCCGCATTATTGCCATACGGGAAAGGGGAACCATCATGCCCAAAGACACTGCGTACAGCAACAGCGAGATCACCGAGCAGATGAAGGAACTTCCAACCTGGCGTGTCGAAGCCGGCGCGCTGGTTCGACATTTCGAGACGGATGGGTGGCCGACTACCCTGATGCTGGTGAACATGATCGGATATTTCGCCGAGGCAGCGGATCACCACCCCGATCTCGCCGTGTCATGGTCGAAGGTCGCCGTGAAGCTGTCGACGCATAGCGCGGGCGGAATCACCGGAAAAGACTTTGCGCTCGCCCGGCTTCTGGACCAATGGGCACTGTGGCGCCCGGAATCGGGCGGTGCACTTGGCGGCAGTCCGCGACCATTCGTAAAAGCCGGTACGTGGAAAAGTTGAGAGACGAGGAATGTGCGGTGGCGCGGTGCGGCCGGCATCTACCGCCGCGCGACTATGCGCCGATGAGGTGCGCGACGTTCCTGAGTGGGAACTGGTGAGCTTGGGCAGCGATGAAGTCCGTTCAAATCTCCGAAGCACGGCGAACTACCGGTAACGCACTCCGTGCTTGACGACCAAATCCACCCGCTGCAGCAGATCGATGTACCTTAGCACGTCCCCCCGCACCGCGATGATGTCTGCGTACTTGCCTTCGCTGATTGTGCCGACATCCTTGTCAACCTTCATCATCACGGCCGGCCAGTAAGTCGCCGCGCGAATCGCGGTCATTGGGTCGACGCCGAGTTTGTTCACCCAAACGTCGAGCTCGTTCCACGTAGCCTGGCTGTGGAACTTCATGGGGATTCCCGCGTCGGTGCCGATGAGCAGCACAACGCCGGCATCCTTGAGCTGCTGGAACTTGCGCGCGAGGGTGGGGCGGCGTGACGGCGTCAACTGGAAATAGCCGAGCTGACCCGGGTGGCGGATGGAATTCCTGATGTCGGCGATGATGGAGTCGGGAAGTCCGAC
>JACDCM010000198.1 GCA_013817545.1 Gemmatimonadaceae bacterium
ACCTCGTCGCAGCGTGCGCGCCGAAATGGATGCAAGTCGTGGGTGACTTCAACGTGCGCGGAGGGATAAAGTCGGTGATAACTGCGCGTCATGGATCGCGTCCCGAACAGTAACGGAGGCTGTTTTTGCTACGTGAACACTGGCAGTCGTACCCAAATCCTGCATGCAAGCCTCGGACGCATGTAATGCGTAGCAACAGCAGACAGGATGAAGAAGGATGAAAAGGATAAAAAGGATGCATGCGGGCGAAACAGTCACTAGTTCGCTCCGCGACTGTCTTCAAGTCTTTTACGTTCGGGCAAAGATTTTTTTCCCCTTGTAGCCGGAATCTTTCGTCGCGTCGCAGGGCAGTGGTTAACGGTTCCTGCTGCGTCGCTATGCTAATGTGACCCACAACTCAGTCTCCTTCGATCCCGGTCATGAAATGCTCTGGCGCGGTCACCGCCTGCTTGTCGTATTCAGCTTAGCTTGCACATCGAGGAAGGCGATAGAGAACTCGGAGCTCGCACCCAGTGCGCCGCCTGCTCTCGATGCCATTACCGAAGCTGACCTTCGGAACGATCTTTTCGCCTTGGCGGGGGATGCGATGCGCGGACGCGAAGCCGGAACGCTAGACGAGCTGCGCGCTTCCGCCTGGGTTGCTGATCGTGCTCGGGAAGCCGGACTCGAGCCGGCAGGTGACGACGGTACATTCTTTCAGTTCTGGCCGATGCGCCGCACGCGCACGTCCGACGCGAGCAGCATCTCGGTTGGAGGCCGTAACATCCAGCTCTGGACCGATGCTGTCGTCATTTTTCCCTCCGACTCGGCGGTGGACCTTCCGCTCGTTTTCGTAGGGGAGGGACGAGAGAGCGACCTTGCCGGCGTAGACATAAAAGGGAAAGCAGTGGTGGCCAGCATCAGTCCCCCCGACAACGCGCCTCCCGCTGGTGTCAGCCTTTCAGCGCGCCGGTACACACAGGTCGCCGTGCGACAGCGCGCGAATTTCCTCACGGAGCGTGGCGCGGCGGCGGTCGTGCTTGTATCGGACTCGATTGCGGAATCGCAGTTCGAGAGCGTGGGTACGGTGATGCAGCGGGGATCGTATGCAATGGACACTGCGTCAGGCATCAGAGGGAAGCTTCGCCGCGCTCCCACCATATGGGTTCGTAGCTCCATGCTTGACGAGGCGAAACGGGCGGGCGCACGGTTGGTCGCTTCGCTGTCCACGGAGAGCTTCGTCTATCCCTCGGTGAACGTCGTCGGCGTGGCGCGAGGGACGGACACGGCGCGCCGAGGCGAGTACGTGCTCTTTAGCGCGCACCAGGACCACGACGGCGTGCGCCATCCCGTTGAAGGCGACTCGATCTGGAACGGAGCCGACGACAATGCAACTGTGAGCGTAGCCGTCATCGCAATCGCTCGCGCATTCGCAAAACGTCCGGGCGCGCGCTCCGCGCTCTTTGTCTGGCACGGCGCAGAGGAACGCGGACTGCTGGGCTCGCGCTGGCATGCCGAGCATCCGGTGGTGCCGAAGTCATCCATCGTGGCAGTGCTGAATGCAGACATGATTGGCAGGAATCATCCAGACTCGGCATCGCTACTGGGAAGCCAACCCCCGCACCGCAACTCCGCGGAGCTCGTGCGCATGGCGCTGGATGCCAACACGAACGTGTCCAGGTTCGCGATCGACAGCTCCTGGGACCGTCCTTCGCATCCTGAAGGGTGGTATTTCAGAAGCGACCATCTGCCGTACGCGCGTGCAAATATCCCAGCGGTGTATTTCACCACTCTGTTGCACCCGGACTACCACACGCCGCGAGACGAGCCCGGACGGATCGACATCACGAAGCTTGCCCGAGTTACAAAGTGGATGTACGCGACAGGTTGGACTGCCGCGAACGCCGAGCAGCGGCCGCGGCTGGATGAGGGTTTCAAGCTGGAGCGGTAGGATGAGGGAGGCGGGAGGCGGGAACGGGAAGCGGGAAACGGGTTGAGGCGAGAGGCTGAAGCCGGCATCCTTGACCCCCGTGCAAGGCGAACGAAACACGAGCTTCTGAGCCCGACGTCCGCCTCCCGCCTCCCGCAGTCCGCCTCCCTCCCGCCGCCTCCCGCTTGACGCCAGTGGCGCAAAGAGAAAGGTTCGAAGCGTGTTCCGATCCCCTTTTCGCGGCGTTACCGATAGAGCCGCCAAGCGTGCCCTCCACAAATTTCACGTTCGGATGAACCGCTTCAAGCTCACCCGCAAGCCGTACATCCGCGCAGCGCTTCTCGCCGACGATCGGGTGGCAGCGGCTGTGCGCGCCCACGCGCTCGAGCACGGCGCCATGGAAGATGCGGCATGGCGTCGCGTGAACGAGTACATCGACGAGATCGTCCCGTACTTCAACGTGCTTGCCTACTATCGCTTTGGCTACAACGCGAGCCGTGGCTTTCTCAATCTCCTCTACAAGGTGTCGGTGGAATACGAGGATCTCGGCGCGCTCGACAGTCTTCCAGATGAAAGCATCGTCATCTATCTCGCCAATCACCGCTCCAACGCGGACTACGTGCTACTGGCTTACGTGCTGGTGGGCGATGTTTCCATATCGTACGCGGTGGGAGAATGGGCGCGCGCCTTTCCTCTCGAGTATGTGTTCAAGAGCTTCGGGTCGTATTTCATTCGGCGAAAGTATCGGGAGCCGCTGTACCACGCGGTGCTCGAGCGCTATGTGCAGCTCATCACACGCAACGGCGTCACTCAGGGCATCTTTCCCGAAGGTGGACTGAGCCGGGACGGACTGCTCGGTCCGGCAAAGATAGGACTACTCGATTACATCATCGGAGTCGCGCGGGATGATCCCGCACTGGCCGAGCGCATGGTGATAATTCCCGTAGCGCTCAACTATGATCGCGTGCTCGAGGATCGCTCCCTTCTGCGTGAACTGGACAGTCGACTGCGTGGCGCACCACCGGCCAGATGGACTCAGCTTGTGGAGGTCACGCGTTACCTGTTCTGGAATGCTGGCCGTCTGGCCGCCGGAAGATGGAGAAGGTATGGTCGCGCAGCGGTAAACATCGGCAGCCCGATCGCGCTTTCCGGGTGGCTCGCTCAGCAACGCGAACGGCACGGCGATCTGTGGCAGATCAGCAGGCCCGAAAGGCTGGCGGAAGTACAGGGATTGGCGGACGAGGTCATGTCCCGCATTGGCGTGCTTATTCCGGTGACCCCTGTCGCGCTCGCTTGCGCGGCGATCCAGAGCCTCGGCAGTGATTTCATCACCCGAGACAGTTTGCTTGGGCGAATGGTCGAGATGCGTGAGGTCCTGCTGGAGTTGAATGCCAGGGTTTTGCGCTCCGACCAGAACATAAGCGAGACATTCGAGCGGGCCTGGCGCATGCTGTCGATGCGAAAAATTCTCGTCACCGTCGGCAATGGCTACGTGGTTCTACCCCGGCAGAAGGAGCTGGTCAGCTATTACGCGAACAGCATTGCGCATCTGCTGGGACCCTTCGCTGACGGCGTGCGGCAGCGTGACGCGCTGCCGGCATTGGCATTCCTGCAGAGCACGGAACCGGGAGTGGGGGGTGGAGATCGGAAGTAGGGGATTCTCAGCTGACCGTACTATCCAATCACATTCCAAAGTGCGGGAGAGTTCTTCGTGAAATCACTCGGCTTGAGCACCTGGCCCGCCATCGCGGCGGCCTCATTGCGCTCGGTGCGGGACTCTCGCACTACCTACGGGCAGGCTCAATCGACTGGCGCCCCATTGCGGGAGGACTCGTGCTTCTGGGCCTTGCTGGCTACTTCTCCACACAGAACAGGCCCGGCTGAACTCTGGAGGACACGGTTCCCTCCGCGACGCACTCCCTGCATGGCGATCCTGCAGAGCACGGAACCGGGAGTGGGGGGTGGAGATTGAAATAGGAGATTGAGATTAGAATAGTGGGCGCGAACGAGTTTCTCCCATCCGCGCCAAGAAGCCCGCGACCCGAAGGCCTTACAGCGGCTTCAGATTCTGGTGTCTGAGAAAGTCCATGAACTTCAGGTAGTCGCCGTCCCGGTGCTCGGATTACACGGCGGTGAACGGGAGTCGGGCGAGTGACCCCAACGCAAACATGACCGTCTCTTGGCACGTCACCACGTTTGCCGAACTACTCAGCCGCTGCGTTGGGTGAAGATTAGTGCTAGCGAGGCAAGTATGACGGCAGCCGAGATCACAAGCCCTACCAGAACTCCTCTCGGCGGGCGCGGCCCGCGTTGCGCTGCTTTCCATTCGGCGTAGCGCGCCTGATCCACGTAGTATCCGCGAGCGATTTCGTGAACGATGTTCCGCTTGGTCGCGCCGTGCAGAAGCTGCTCGCCGTCATTACCTACGGCTCGCGCGCTTTGCGGGGTCAGTGCGCCGGCCGCCACAAGTCGGTCAATGGCATTCTGTTCCGCCTCGGCGAGAGCGATGAGACCTAGAATGGGTGAAGCGGTCATATGCTTGGGGTTCTGAAAGGCATTCGTGACGCGAGGCCGGGCAATGTCTGGCGTCAAGCTGCGTAGCGGAAGACAACTTTCCCAAATCTGTTGGAGTCGTTGAACGTCCGGTTCATGAAGGCGCTGGCGTCATCGCCCGAGTACACTGAGTCAACTACCGGCCGGAGCACGCCAGCTGTGTAATCTTGCATGGCCGCATCCAGATCGCTACCCAATCCGATGCAATTTCCCATAAGGGACAGGTTCTTTATCATCGCATGGTAGAGGATTTTCGAGCTGTCCGGTGGGGCGGAGATGACGCCGGCCGCCGCCGCCGCGTGCTCATTCTGGCCGACCAGGCCGCAAGTGATGTACTTGCCAAATGGATTGAGTAATTCGATGGTTTTTTCCAGGTGCAGGTCAAAGAAAGGATCGAGGACGAAATCGAATCCCCCTACAGCCTCGGCAAATACGTTTACGTCCGGGGAATCGCGGAAGCCTGCGAGATTTTTTCGGACATGCATGACTTTGTGGGCGCCTGCCTCGATCAATCTCCCTAAATGGTTGACAGACCAGGGTTAGCAAGAAGGGCCGTCCCTCCGCTGGTGCTCGCGTGGAGCGGGAGTTCTATCGGATAGAGGGCAGACTCGCGACTGCTCCAGCCTGAGGAGTCATTGTGAAGGCTGGCGGACATTCGGCGACTCCTCCTCCACCCGAGTTCCTGAAAAACAATCGCCCCTCGAGAATGATCCCCGAGCGGCGACGATTATCCCGCCGCTGCCGCAAGTTCGTTCACGCTCTCAGCCGCCGCCCCCAGGGAATAGAGCCATGCTTCCAGACGCGTGCATCGCGATTGGTTGTCGGCGGCAGATCTGAGCGGAGCGCCGAAACAGCTACGACCGATCGACGGAGGCGGCCTGCCTACCGCGTGCGACCGAGTCCCGCCCGTGCCTCCCCCACGAGCTGCTGCAGCGCGAGGTCGGCGTGAGCCCATGCACTGACGACATACGCGTAGCCGGCAGCAGCGGTCTCTCGCTTCCCGAGTCGCTCCGCCATGCGCGCGCGCTCGAGCATCCAGAGCACCCTTTGCGGGCCCGATTCCAACGTAATCCACCGCCAGCGCCGCTGCCGCCGCGTCATTGTGCCCGCGTGCAGCAAGCAGACGGGCCTGCGTGAAACGATACCGCTCACAACTGCCGCGATGACACAGCGAATCCGGCATCGCCGCGAAGTGTCTCAAGGCGTCGAGCGTGTCGCGCCTGGCCATCGCCATGTAGCCGGACGCAGCGCTCAGCTGCGCTGCGAGCTCGACTGCCGACCGCATGCTCAGGCGGCGCAGCTCGAAAGTTGTTCGCTGGATTGCCGCCGTGTCGCCCTGCTGCGCCCACCACGGCAGCGCGAAGAGCCCCCTCCATGGCAGCGTGTCGCGCGTCCACGTTGACATCTTGGCGCTCGCGCGCTCTGGAGGAGCTATGCCGAGCATGGCATAGTCGGGGAGCAGCATGTATAGCGTCGAGTCGTACAGTTCGTACGCCTCGCGCAGATGCCGCGTGTAGCGAGGATAATGCTCAAGGCCGCGCCACGCCGCGCCGTGCGTCCGGGATCCGAAGCCTCGCCTTCGCGGCCGCGAGCTACGACCCGCATCACCCGGAGCGCTATTTCCGAGGAGTCCATCAAGTTTGACAGCTGTTCGAACACGAGCTGCAGCGCTTCACGGGGCAGTGCCTGAACGATGCTGTCGACGTTGGAGGGTCGGCCGGTGGCGAGCAGAGTGCCCAGGGCGCCGATTGTGGTCGCGTTGAGGTCGGTGGACTTGAGCGCCTGATAGCGACGGATGTAATCACGCGCCGAGGCGACGTCCTGAGCCCGCAGCGCAAGGTCGATCGTGTGGATGTAGGAAGGTGCGAATGCCGAATCCAGAGCGATGGAGCGGTCAAACGCCTGCCGCGCCTTCGAGTATGACTCACCCGGCATGTAGGAATGAAAATGGTACCGTATGTCGCCGACCTTGAACCACACCTCCGGATCGTCGGGAAAGCGGCGGACCGCAGTGTCAAGTGTCGCGAACAATTCTCTGATGCCCTGCGTCCAGGACCCGAACGTTCTAGTGCCGAGCGACTTCCACTGCGCGTCTGCCACAACGAGCAGACTTTCGCGCGGCGATAGTCCGCGGTTGTGCGTCCCGACGAGCAGGGCGTAGGTGGTTGCAGTCCCCTTCGCTCCATCCACCAGCTTCCAGTCGAGCACATTGCTCAGCCCGCGTAGCGCCGGGGCGAACGCACTATCCTCGGCGATTGCGCGAAGGTAGTAGAACCTGCGGAATCCCACTGCGTGCGGCGAAAATACTGCTCGGCCTGCAGAAACGATTTGATCGCCGCGAGTGACGAAGACCCGATTGACGCGCGGCGCACGAGTGCGAGGTCGCGCGTTCTGCCGAGCTCGCCGAGTACCCGTAGCGTAAGGGAATCAGCGAGCTGGTCCATCCTGGAGATCGCCTCGCGCAGATCGACCTCGCCGATCGGCCGCCCGGTGGCGGCATCGACGACCGACGCGGCGAGGCGCACTGAGTCCGCCCCCGACTTGACGATCCGCCCGAACACTACGTGCCGCGCATCCGTACGCTTTCCAAGTTCGGCGGCCGATGCGGCGTCAGCCCGTCCATCCCAGCGCCGCACGACGACAGTTGGCGACACCGTGCGGATCGGGCCGGCGCCATCCAGGTTGGCCGACAACACATCTACCATTCCCTCCCGCCAAACCGCGAGCTCCGGGCTGAGCACTTCGAACGGCGCGACAGCTACGAGATTGGGATCCAGCGAGCTGTCGCGATTGGCGCGCGAGTAGGCATAGGCACCCGCGCCCGCTAGCGCAGCAAGAGCTATCGCGGCCGCGGCGAGACGGCCCCAGGGCCGCGCCGCACGCGCCTGACGATGCTGCGCATAGGGGCCCGTGAGCCCGAAGCCTTCTATGAGGCCGGATTTGTCAAGCCTTCCGGTGATTGATACACGAATACTACACGGCTCTTCGCCGTCGGTCTTCACC
>JACDCM010000016.1 GCA_013817545.1 Gemmatimonadaceae bacterium
CGATCTCGGAGCGCGTGACACTGGAAGGCATCGGGTTGCACCTCGGTCGCACTTGCCGCCTTACTTTCGTGCCGGCGGCGGGAGGTACCGGCGTTGTATTCAGGCGCATCGACCTGGCCGGCTCGCCGGAGATACCCGCGCATGTCGACCAGGCGGTGGTGAGTGAACGGCGCACGCAGCTGGCGGATGGTGACCGTGGTCTTCATACCGTGGAACACGTGTTAGCCGCAGTCGCCGCACTCGAGATTGATGACCTGATAATCGAAATGGATTCCGCTGAGCCTCCGATCCTCGATGGCAGCGCCGAACAGTATGCGCAAGCGTTGACCCAGGCAGGTATAGCCGACCGTCCAGGCAAGGTGGAGTATCTGGATCTGGCCCGGCAGGTGAGTGTTCGAGACGGAGCGTCGGAGTACGTTGCATATCCAGCGCGCGAGCTGCAGGTCAAGGTGACAATCGAGTTCCCACATCCGTTAATTGGCAGACAGACGTGCGAGTATCGCGTGACTGGCGAAACATTCACCCGGGAGCTGGCTCGGGCGCGAACCTTTGGTTTCGTGCACGAGGTGGAGGCGCTGCGTAGCAAGGGCCTCATACAGGGGGCGTCAACGGAGAACGCGGTAGTCCTGGATGAAGATGGTACTATTGGGGCCGAGCTTCGCTGGCCGGATGAGTTTGTCCGGCACAAGACGCTTGACTGTGTGGGAGATCTCGCGCTTGCTGGCAAGCGTGTTCGCGCGCGCATAGTCGCAGTGCGGCCCAGCCATCGCGGGACGGTGATGCTGGTTCGGGAAATGGTCAAACTCGCTGCACAGGAGCCACCTGGGATGATGAGTATCGAAGAGATCATGCGCGTTTTGCCTCACCGGTATCCATTCCTTCTAGTGGACCGGATTCTCGAGATCGATGAGAAACACATCGTCGGGCTCAAGAATGTTACGATCAACGAGCCGTTCTTTCAGGGGCATTTCCCGGGGCATCCAATCATGCCGGGAGTATTGATTATCGAGGCGATGGCCCAGGTCGGCGGCATGTTGTTGATGGGAGCGGTGGGGGATCCAGAGAGCAAAGTCGTGTATTTCATGTCGCTCGACAATGTGAAGTTTCGCAAGCCAGTCAGGCCCGGCGACCAGATCCGTTTCGAGATTGTCATGCAGCAGATGCGGGGTCGAATCTGCAAGATGCGCGGGGTGGGATTAGTGGACGGCGAAGTAGTAGCCGAGGCCGAGATGGCGGCAATGGTGCGTGATAAATGAACGCTCGAATCCACCCGACAGCGATTGTCTCACCTGATGCTGTCATTGGGGAGGGAGCTGAGATCGGCCCGTACGTGATCATCGGCGAGAACTGCTCCGTGGGAGACGAATGCATTATCGCTGCACGAGCAACTCTGGAGAGGCACGTCAAGCTCGCGCCGCGTGTGAAGGTCGGCATCGGTACGGTACTCGGAGGCGATCCACAAGATCTCAAGTTCCAGGGTGAGGCAACCACTGTCGAGATCGGGGAAGGCACAACGATTCGCGAATACAGCACTATCAATCGCGGTACGTCGCAGTCGATGAAAACGACGGTTGGACGCAACAGCTTTCTCATGTCGTACGTGCATCTTGCGCACGACTGTCATGTGGGAGACGGCGTCATTCTGGCGAACGGTGTGCAGCTCGCCGGGCATGTGACCGTCGAGGACCGCGCGATAATTTCGGGGTTGGTCGCGGTTCACCAGTTTGCGCGCATCGGCATGCATAGCTTCGTAGGCGGAATGTCGCGCGTCGCGCAGGACGTTCCCCCATTCCTCAAGGCCGTGGGAAACCCGATGAAGCTGTACGGCCTCAACAGTGTTGGGCTTCGGCGACACAATTTTGACGAAGGAGTGCTTCGGGAACTGAAGCGCGCCTACAGGCTGTTCTTCAGATCGGAGCTGAACGTGTCGCAAGCCCTCGAGCGGGCACGGTCGGAGCTCGAAGTCGGGCCGGAGATAGAACACTTTCTCACGTTCGTTCAGGGAACTCAGCGCGGGCTCGCGAGGTGAGCCCGCCAGTTCGGGTCGGCACGGTGGGGGCAGGCAGCCTTGGCTACCACCACATCCGGATACTGCGCGACCTCCCGGGCGTCGAGTTCGCCGGTTTCGCCGAAGTAAAAACAGAGCGCGCCGAGGCTGTAGCGGCGGAGCTTGGTGTTACCAATCACCAGTCGCTGGAATCGTTGTTGGACGTGACCGACGCGATCACCGTGGTGGTACCGACGCCCAATCACCACGCGGTCGCGCGGGTTGCGTTGGAGCGTGGGAAGCACGTGCTCATTGAGAAACCGCTTGCTTCGACCCTTGAGGAGGCGGACGATCTCATTGCAATCGCCTCGCGCACCGGAGCCATAATTCAGACCGGGCACGTCGAACGCTTCAACAGAGCCATTCGAGCAGCGCTGCCGTTCATAGATATTCCGAGATTTATCGAGAGCGATCGCCTCGCGCCGTTCAATCCGCGCGGCTCAGATGTAGCGGTTGTGCTCGATCTGATGATCCACGATATCGACCTTGTGCGCACGCTGGTTGGCGGACACGTCGTGGAGCTCTCCGCGGTCGGTGTACCGGTGCTCACACCCTCGGTGGATATTGCTAACGCGCGGCTCACGTTCGGCACCGGCGCTGTAGCCAACATCACGGCGAGCCGAGTCTCGCGCGATCGAATGCGGAAGATCAGAATCTTTCAGCGGAGCGGCTATCTGTCGCTCGATCTCGCGCAGGGAAACGGGGAGTTTTACCGCATGCGTGGCGATGTAGATACCGCGATACTGATGAAATCCCCCCAGGAGCTCCTCGCATTTGTGGAACGCATTCCGCTGGAGGCGCCCGAGGGAGAGCCGCTGCGCCTCGAATTTGAAAGCTTCGTGGCGGCGGTGCAGGGGATTGGACCGGTGGTGGTGTCCGGCGAGGATGGACGAGAGGCGTTAGCGGTGGCATTGCGAATCGTATCGGAAATCGAGCGGACGTTGCCCGCACTTGCAGGACACTTCGTGCCCGGTAGTGGCGAGTAGACGGTTGGCAGCGGAAGGCATTGGCAGTGTCGCGCGTGAAATACTCCTCGTTGCCGGTGAGACATCGGGTGACTTGCACGCCGCCGCGGTCGCCCGCGAAATACGCCGCCTCGCACCCGCCGTGAAGCTCGCCGGGATTGGCGGAACACGAATGCAGCGGGAAGGTGTCGAGCTCATCGAACACGTAAGCCGACTGTCCGTGATGGGATTCACCGAAGTATTGCGGCACATCCCCCGGCATTACCAACTGTTACGGCGAGTCACCGCTCGAATTGAGAGCGGCAATGCAGGACTTGTAATTCTGGTGGATTACCCGGGGTTCAACATGAAAGTCGCGCATGCGGCGCACGAGGCAAGAGTCCCGGTTCTCTACTACGTCGCTCCGCAGGTATGGGCATGGGGTGCAAACCGCATCGCCAAGCTCGCGGAGTACGTGACCAGGGCGGCCGTCATCCTGCCATTCGAGGAAAAGATGCTGCGGATGGGCGGAGTGGACGCGACGTTCGTTGGGCACCCGTTGCTGGACCGCGCCGTATCCCTTCCGTCATTAAGTCAGGCGCGCGAGAAGTTGGGGCTGCCAATGAACGCGCCCGTTCTCGCGCTCTTTCCCGGTAGCCGATTCCAGGAAATTGCGCGGCACCTGGACGTCTTCGTTGCGACCGCGCGAGAATTGGAGAGCAGAGTTCGAGGTTTGCGCGTGGTGGTGAGCGGCGCTCCGGACATTCGCATCGATAGTTCGTGTTGCCCGTATCCAGTGATCACGGAGGACTCGTTCACCGTGCTAACCGCGGCCGATGCGGCTCTCTGCAAGAGCGGCACAACGACGCTCGAGGCTGCTGTCGCCGGCTGCCCGCTTGTGATCGGTTACAGGACAAGCAGGTGGACCTATGCCCTGGCGCGCCGACTGGTCAAGGTGGCGCACATTGGGCTGGTGAATATCGTGGCGGAACGCGTTGTCGCTCCGGAGTTCGTTCAGGAGGCGTTCGTTCCCAAGGAAGTGGCTTCGGTGCTCGAACCGTTGCTCGATCGGACGAATCCGGTGCGGTCTGCCATGTGCTCCGACCTCGCCGAGGTCAGGCGGAAGCTGGGTTCCCCCGGGGCCGCCGTCCGTGTGGCTGAGATGGCGATCGATCTTCTCGCGTGAACGAATCCGCGCGAGCGCGGCGAAAAGCGCGGCGTATCGCGTGGAGCGTGCGCGCCGGGCTCGTTGCATTTCGCGCTCTGGCATCGACCTGGCGCATCACCGAACTGAATGGCGCCGTCATCCATAAGCTGCGAGCCGCTCGGCAACCCTTCATTCTCGCGTTCTGGCACGGTCGCATGCTTCCCCTGCTCTGGCACCACCGTGCACAGGGAATCAACATCCTGATCAGCGAGCATGGTGATGGCGAGATCATCGCGCGAGTCGCGGAATCTCTTGGCTGCCGCACGGTTCGTGGATCAACAACGCGCGGTGCAGAGCGCGCGTTGCTGGGTTTGATTCGAACAGTCCGAGAGGGAGGAGAGATCGCTATTACGCCGGATGGGCCGCGTGGCCCAACCGGATCGTTCGCGAGTGGCGCGCTTGTCGTTGCGCAGAGGTCTGGAGCCCCGATCGTCACTTTGGCAGCGGGAGCTTCGAGTGCGTGGCGCATGAAAAGCTGGGATGGCTTCATGATTCCGAAGCCGTTTGCGCGCGTCACAATCGCCTATGGAAATCCAGAGCATTTCGCGGAGCTGAGCGCCCGAGAGGCGGCGTCGCACGCCCCACGCATGCAGGAGGCGCTCGTGCGGCTCACGGCGACAACTGATGTCTAAAGTGTCGCTCGCGGAGCGTATCTGGCGTGGCGAAGGCGTATTGTCGTTTACTACTCGCTCGCTTCTCGCGCCACTATCGCTTGCCTACCGGACCGGTATTTCCGGGCGTAATTCACTATATGACGTAGGAATGCTGCGCTCTCACTCGCCAGCCATTCCAGCCATAAGCGTTGGGAATCTCAGTGTTGGAGGAACGGGAAAAACTCCGGTGTCATCGTGGATCGCCGGCCAATTGCGCGATCGAGGTGCGCATCCCGCGATCGTGCTGCGAGGATACGGAGGGGACGAGCCGCTTGTTCACAAGCGTTTGCAACCCGCTGTTCCCGTCATCGTTTCCCCCGACAGGCTTCTCGGAATTGCGGAGGCCGCGGCTGAGGGAGCGGACGTGGCCGTCATGGATGACGCGTTCCAGCATCGCCGCGTACGGCGCATAGCTGACGTCGTGCTCATTGGTGCGGATCATTGGACCGAACGGCGGCGTCTGCTGCCGGCCGGTCCGTGGCGCGAACCCCTGTCTGCTATCAAGCGTGCGACTCTGATCGTGATTACTCGGAAGGCCGTTACCGATGACGCTAGCGATTCGATTCGTGCGGTCATACACGATGTAGTAGAAAGTCTTCCTGTAGCCATGCTCGACCTCAGGATTGAAAGCGTGGTTCGAGAAGACGGCTCGAGCCAAACACCCGTCAGTGATCTGCGCGACAGTAGGGTATTGGCGATCGCTGCGATCGCCGACACGCGTGCTTTCGTGCGGCAGCTGGAGGATACAGGCGCGGCAGTTCGCGCAGCGCTATATCCAGACCATCACCCGTTTAACCATGCGGACGTGGAGCGGGTAGTGGCATCTTTGCGCGCAGGCGAACGCGCCATTTGCACGCTCAAGGATGCCGTAAAGTTGGCGCCGTTGTGGCCTCGCGCGGCGCCCCCGTTGTGGTATGTTTCTCAGCGCGTCATACCCGGTGCGGGAGTAGAATTTTTCGACGCTCTTTTCGACGGCGTGCTCTCTGCGCGCGCCACCCATGAACCTTCAACACCGCGGACTCGCTGAATTACGCCATGGCGACTGATCTAAGACTTCCCACCGACAGAATTGTTCGTCCGGACAAAGACCGGTTTCTCAACGAGGTGAACCCGTTCGAGGCGATGATGTCACGCTTCGACCGGGCGGCCGAGTTGCTCGACCTGGAGCCCGGATTGTACCGCATCCTGCGTCACGCAGAAAAGCAGATAATCGTGTCGGTTCCGGTGGCAATGGACAACGGCGAGATCGAGGTATACACGGGCTATCGGGTGCTGCACAACACGTCGCGCGGCCCGGGGAAGGGTGGCATTCGTTTCGACCTGCAGGTGACCCTCGATGAGGTGAAGGCGCTCGCGGCGTGGATGACCTGGAAGTGCGCGGTCGTCAACATTCCCTTCGGCGGCGCGAAGGGCGGAGTAGTTTGCGACCCGCTAAAATTGAGCGTCGGAGAGCTGGAGCGCCTCACCAGACGCTACACGGCTGGCATTATCTCGACGCTCGGCCCTGACTCCGATGTTCCTGCACCGGATGTGAATACGAATGAGCGCGTCATGGCGTGGGTCATGGACACCTACTCCATGCACAAGGGCCACACGGTCACTGCGGTGGTGACAGGCAAGCCTGTCGAGATGGGTGGGTCGCTGGGCCGGCGGGAGGCGACGGGACGAGGTTGCATGATTGTGATGCGCCAGGCGCTCAAACATCTCGGAATGCCCATGCGAGGCGCCACGGTTGCGGTTCAAGGGTTCGGAAACGTCGGATCCGTGGCTGCGCAGCTTTTATTCAAGGAGGGCTGCAAAATTACGGCGATCGGCGACCGGTCCGGTGCGATCCACAATGAAAACGGCATCGATGTGGATGCCGCCATCGAGCACGCCCAGAAGCATCGGTCGCTGGACGGTTTCAATGAAGGCGATCGCATCTCCAACGAGGAGCTGCTAACGTCGGACGTCGATGTCTTGCTCCCAGCCGCGCTCGAGAACGTGATTACCACGAAGAACGCCGCCCAGATTCGGGCGCGCATAATCTGTGAAGGGGCGAACGGACCAACCACCGCTGCCGCGGACACAATTCTCGATGAGAAGGGAATCTTCGTGATACCCGATATCCTTGCGAACGCAGGCGGCGTCACTGTCTCGTATTTCGAATGGGTACAGGACCGCGGCGGCTACTTCTGGACCGAGGATTCCGTGAACGATCGCCTTCTCCAGATAATGGAGCGCAGTTTTACCGATGTTCTCGAGCTATCCAAGCGACACAAGGTAAATATGCGCACAGCCACTTACATGCTGGCGATCAGCCGGGTGGCTACAGTGCACCGTTTGCGCGGCATCTACGCCTGAGCTTGCGCTCGTCGCATCCCATGCGAATTGTGGTGGTCGCAGTCGGCAAGCCGCGCGACCAGGCGTTACGGGCGGCTATTCAGGACTACGAAACGCGCGCCTCCAGATATTGGCCCATCGCGTATCAGGAGGTGCGTGAAGAGGCCGGCCGCGCAACTGCGGCCAGCCTCATCAGGCAGCGTGAGGGAGAGCGGCTGCTCGTGAGAGTCGGCGGTCAAGCGCATCTTGTAGCTTGCGATGCAACCGGAGATCAGATGTCCTCGGAAGAATTCGCGGCCTGGCTCCAACGGGAGCGGGAAGACGCAACGCGCGACATCGCCTTCGTGCTAGGTGGAGCGTTCGGGCTCGGTTCCGCCGTTCAGGAAGCCGCGTCCACGCGACTGTCTTTTTCCCAGTGGACGCTATCGCACGAGATCGCACGCCTTGTGCTCGCCGAGCAACTCTATCGGGCAGGTACAATAATTCGTGGCGAGCCCTACCACAAATGAGCGGGAGGCGCGAGGCGGGAGGCGCTAAACAGGAGTGCCAGGAGCTGTACCGTTTCACGAGTAGTCCTGTATTCCGTGCTCTCTCGCGGCCTTTCGATTCCGCCCTCTTGCCTCCCGCCTTTCAATAGATGCCCGACTGGTTCGAGGAATGGTTCGGGGAAGAGTATCTCACGCTTTACCCGCATCGTGATGACGACGAGGCTGCCGAGGTAGCGAACCTCATCGCGCTGCGGCTGCACGTTCCGGATGGGTCGCCTGCGCTGGACCTTGCCTGCGGCGCTGGACGTCACGCACTTCCGCTGGGCTCGCGTTGGTGGACTGTGGGGCTCGACCTCTCTCCGGCTCTGTTGCGCGTCGCTCGCGCTAAAGACCCGGCCTTTCCGATTGTGCGAGCTGACATGCGCGAACTCCCCTTCCGCGATCAGTCATTCTCTCTGGTGGTCAACCTCTTCACAAGCTTCGGATATTTCCGAAACGACGAGCAGCACAGGCGCGTCATCGCTGAAGTTGGCAGGGTAACGTTGCCTGGTGGGTTTTTCGTACTCGATTATCTGAACGCAGCGCATGTGCGTTCGAGTCTGGTAGCGCACGACGAAATACGCGTCGGCTCGCGCGTTGTGGAGCAGGAGAGATCGATCACCGAGGACGGACGCTTCGTGGTAAAGACCATCATGCTGGGGGACGAAGGCCGGCTTTTCACGGAGCGGGTGCGGCTTTTCGAGCCGGAAGAGCTTGCGACCATGCTGCAGCGATGTTGTTTCGATGTTCGGGAGATTCTCGGTGATTACGCGGGCGCGGAGCATACCGATGCTTCGCCGCGGACAATAATCATCGGCGAACGGCAATGAGCGCGCCTCGGGTCATGACTGAACGGCTGGGCGGATCTCCCCTCACGCAAGCCGCGTTAGAGGGAAAAACTCCGGCCCATTGGTATCGCGCGCGACCAGCTAGCGGCGTCGAATGGCGCGACCACATGACCAGCGTCCGCCACCGCTTCAGTTCATCCGAATGGCTGGCAACCCTGCTTCCGGCGCTCGCGCCTGGAGGAGCGGCACTGACTCGCCTCAATCGTGTGGCGAATGGTGCTGGAGTCGTGATCACCTCGGGACAGCAGGCGGGACTTTTTGGCGGGCCCATCTATACGTGGTCCAAGGCGCTGAGCGCGCTCGCTACTGCGGATGTGCTCGAGGCAGAGACGGGAATTCCGACCGCCCCAGTGTTCTGGGCCGCTACTGACGATGCAGACTTTGCGGAAGCCAGCATCACAAAAATGGCGGTTAACGGCGGAATAGAGACATTGCAACTTCCCGAGCCGCCACGGTCGGGCTTGAGCATGCGCGATACTCCCCTGGGCAATATTACAGACCTGGTTCGAGCGCTCGAGCTTGGTGCCGGCAGCGCTACATATTCGGCAATTCTGGAGCAGGTGAGGTCGATATATGAGCCTAGGGCAACTGTGGGGAGCGCATATGTGGTCCTCTTGCGAGCGGTACTCGAGCCGCTCGGAATAGCAGTTCTGGATGCAGGCCACCCGGCAGTTCGGGCAGCCACTCAACCCCTGTTGCGCATGGCGCTTCGAGCCGCAGCGCCAGTTGACGCAGCGCTGGAGCGGCGTCAGCGGGAGATTGTCGAGACTGGATTTGTGGCACAAGTGCCACTGGTTTCGGGGTTGTCTCTTGTATTCGCCAATCAGTCCGAAGGCCGCGCGCGCGTGCCTATCAAATCGGCAGTTGAAGTCGCGGAGGATGAGCAAGTGTCGCTTGGCTCCACGGTCCTGATCAGACCGCTGATTGAGCAGGCGCTCCTTCCGACCGCCAGTTATGTCGCAGGCCCCGCCGAAATAGCCTACTTCGCGCAGATCGGGGCCGTCGCCGACGCGCTCAGCGTCGAAAGACCAATGGTTTTGCCTCGCTGGGCTGGCTGCATCATCGAGCCCCACATCGAACGATTGCTAAATCGTTACGGCTTCGCAAAGGATGACCTGGCTGATCCCCATTCCGCAGAAGCCAGAATGGCCCGCGACACAATGCCCGCAGCGGTGGCCGAGGGGCTCTCCGGCCTGAGTGCGCAACTGAAGACGTCTGTAGATATTTTACGAGAATCGTTGCGCACGGAATACGCAAAACTGAATGTATCCTCCACCGTAGCCGACGGATTTCAGCGCGATGTGGAGCGCCGCATTACCAGGCTCGACCGCAGAATCTCAGCCGCGGCGAAGCGCTCGGAGGAAGTGGGCCTCCGTGATATCGCGACCATGCGAGCAGCACTATATCCAAATGGAAAACGTCAGGAACGGGTTCTCAATTTCATTCCGCTTCTCGCGCGGCACGGCCCCTCGCTACTGTCAGGTATGCTTGAGCGCGCTCGAGTGCATGCAGCTGACCTCGTTCCGGTTTCCAATGCGGGGGTGGGCTCGGTCCGTCCCGGCGGCGAGGTCTCCGCCAACCGGCCGTGACCGAGCCGGCTTCGGCTGACACACCGCCTCCATCCCGCGGAAGAACAGGCGGATACGCCCTAATCGTCGCCGCAGGAATTCTCGCGAGTCGCGTTTTCGGCCTGGTCCGCCAGCGGTTCCTCTCGCACTACCTCGGACTCTCCGACGCGGCCGACGCTTTCAATGCGGCGTTCAGGATTCCGAACATGTTGCAGAATCTCTTTGGAGAGGGGGTACTCTCCGCGTCCTTCATCCCCGTATATGCGCGTCTCATGGCGCAGGGAGACCGGAAGGAAGCGGCGCGTGTCGCTGGCGCTGTCGCAGCTCTTCTCGCTCTGGTCACGTCTGTTCTCGTGCTATTGGGCATGCTTGCCACGCCATGGCTGATCGGCTTGATCGCGGCCGGCTTCGAGGGCGAAAAGCGAGACCTCACCATCCGTCTCGTCCGGATTCTGTTTCCCGGCATGGGGTTGCTTGTCCTTTCGGCGTGGTGTCTTGGTGTTCTAAATAGTCATCGTCGCTTTCTCCTGTCGTACGCTGCCCCCGTCGTCTGGAATGTCGCGATCATTGCGTTCCTGGTGGCGTTCGGTGGCAGGAGGAGCGAATTCGAGCTCGCCGAGATGGCGGCGTGGGGCTCGGTGATGGGAAGCGCACTGCAGTTTCTCGTACAGCTTCCGTTAGTGCTGCGCTTGTTGGGCGGCGTGCATCTCTCGTTGCGCGACGCGTCGCTGAGCGTGCGCACGGTCGTCAGGAATTTCGTCCCAGTATTCATAGGGCGCGGCGTGGTCCAGATCAGTGCGTTCGTCGACACGCTCCTCGCGAGCCTGCTACCGAGTGGCGCCGTGACGGGAATCGCGAACGCGCAGGCGCTGTACACGCTTCCCGTCAGCCTGTTCGGAATGGCTATCTCGGCGGCGGAGTTGCCGGCCATGTCCGAGGCGCTCGGAGCGGAGAGTGAGGTAGCGTCGTACCTTCGGCAGCGGCTGAGCCGCGGACTGCGGCGCATCGCTTTCTTCGTGATTCCGTCCGCAATGGCTTTCTTCGTTCTCGGGGATGTCATTGCGGCGGCGCTGTTTCAGACGGGCCGTTTCACCGGGGCCGACTCCACCTACGTCTGGGCCATTCTTGCAGGCTCCGCGATTGGTCTGCTCGCGTCAACACTCGGCCGATTGTACTCGTCAACATTCTATGCGCTGCGTGACACTCGGACGCCGCTCCGCTTCGCCATCTTGCGAGTCGCGCTGGGAACCGGGCTTGGATACCTGGCAGCTCTCAAGGGTCCGGCTTTGCTGGGCATCGACGCGCGCTGGGGCGCGGCGGGGCTCACGGCCGCGGGTGGTGTGGCGGCGTGGGTCGAACTGATGCTCCTCCAGCGCGCCCTCGCATTGAGAATCGGCCCAACTGAGCTGGGTTCCTCCCACGCCCTGCGTTTATGGGGCGCGGCGGCGATCGGTGCTGCTATCGGCTTTCTGTTGAAGGTTCAGATTGGACCGCGTCATCCGCTGATTGTAGCGTCTGCGGTGTTGGGCGCCTATGGACTGATCTACATGGGATGCGCTGCCTTGCTGGGTGTACAAGAGTGGAGAGAGATCGCGGCGCGAATGCCCGGTTTCAGAAGTAGAAAGGCTCCAGGCAACTCCGCGCCGTAGTATCGCGAGCGGCCGGCCAGCGAGAGCTGTCGTTAGCGAGTTTCTTCGCGGGTGTTTTGTTTCTTGGCCCACGCGGGTGACCGTGTTTGCGATTCCGTGTGCGAACGATATCAGTCGCTTCGTGGCGTCCGCGGTGAGGCGTGACAACCGAAGCCTGGTTTTCTCGGACGACGGCCTCACTCCGGCGTATATTTCCAGAAGTACCAGTCCGAATGTGGCAAGCCCGACCTCGCAGGCGAGTTAGCAGCGTCCGCCGTGGTTATTCCGGGCTTGATCCTCTAACGATACGCCGTTGCCAGGGACGGGCACCCAATTGGCTTTTCCGTCAGAACCGCTCCGAATGCAAGACGTTCCAGACCCCGTACGCAGCAAGATCGCCAATCTCCCCGAGTCGCCCGGCGTGTATCTATGGAAAGATGCGGCCGGGAAAATCCTGTACGTGGGTAAAGCCAAGCGACTTCGCTCGCGCGTGCGAAACTACTACAGCGGCGACCACATCGAGAGTGTGAAGACCAGGGCGCTCATGCGGCAGGTGGCTGATTTCGAGACGATTGTAGTTCCGTCAGAGCCGCATGCCCTCATCCTCGAGGCGAACCTGATCAAGGAGCATCACCCGAAGTTCAATATCGCGCTTCGGGATGACAAGTCGTATCCGTACATCCGGGTCACGGTGCACGAGCCTTTTCCGCGCATCTTCGTCACTCGCCAGCTGGTGAACGATGGATCTCGATACTTCGGGCCGTACACCGATGTCGGTGCAATGCGGCGTGCGCTCAATGTCGTCAAGCGCATTTTTACCGTTCGGTCATGCAACTACGATATGCCGAAGGAGGTACCCGAGCGTCCGTGCCTGGATCACTACATTGGACGATGCAAGGCACCCTGTGTTGTGCTGCAAACCGAAGAGGATTACCGCGCCATGATCGACGAGGTCGTGCTCTTCCTGAGCGGGCGTGCCGAGGAAGTCACGCGGCGCGTTCGCGCGCGCATGGATGAGGCATCGCAGAATCTGGACTTCGAGCGCGCGGGGGAGCTCCGCGACGCGCTCAAGCATCTCGAGCGGATGGAGGAGCCCACTATCGTTGTCAAACTCGAAGGAGGAAGCACCGATGTTATAGGTTACGCTCGCGATGGCGACGACGCGTGCGTCACCATTCTCCGTATCCGTGACGGAAAGCTGCTCGCGCGCGATCACAACTTCGTGGAGAACGTCACTGGCGAGGAGGATGCGACCGTGCTTTCAACTTATCTGGCGCGCACTTACCTCCCGTCGTCGGAGCGCGCGCCCGAGCTGCTGGTGCCGTTCGATTTTGAGGACCGGGACATCCTCGAGGCCGCGCTTCAGACGACAAAAGTTCGCGCGCCCCAACGCGGCCCGCGACGCGATCTTCTCGGACTAGCCGAGCAGAACGCGCGTCACCTCCTGGAGGAGCTCAAGCTGAACTCAATGGAGGCGGACGAACGCGCCGCTGATCCCGTCTACGAGCTTCAGCGTGAGCTTGGCTTGCAGCGAGTTCCGCGAGCCTTTGTCTGTTTCGACATCTCGACCACGCAGGGCACCGATACGGTTGGATCATGCGTGTGGTTTGAAAATGGTCGTCCGAAGCGCGCTGAGTACCGCAAATTCAAGATAAAAACGGTGCAGGGCACGGACGACTTCGCGTCGATGCGCGAAGTCGTTTCGCGATATCTCACTCGGCGCTTGGAGGAGCAGAAGCCGCTTCCGGACCTCATCGTGATCGATGGTGGAAAAGGCCAGCTCGGCGTCGCGCAATCGGTACTCGAATCGTTGGGGCTTTCACGAATTCCGCTGTTGAGTCTCGCTAAACGGGAGGAAGACATCTTCATGTCGGGACGAAGCGAGCCTTTGCGGCTTGCGCGACGCTCTCCGGCGCTCCGCCTACTGCAACGCTCGCGCGACGAAGCGCACCGTTTCGCCGTAACGTACAATCGCAAACGCCGCACGATGCGCACAATTACTTCGGAGTTGCTCAAGGTACCCGGTATCGGCCCCACGAAACGGCGTGCACTGCTGCAAGCCTTCGGTAGCGTGCAAGGCGTGCGGGACGCCAGCGAAGCGGATATCGCGAAACTGCCCGGTTTCACCGGCGCCAGCGCTCGGCGCCTTCTAGTGGCGCTGGGAGCACTGTCGGCGCTGGAGCCCGCACCGCAGCAAAATTGACTGCCTGGTCTCTTGCCTGTTCCGCGTGTGATCACTGCGCGCCGGGCGACAGCCTCGCCAGTGTCTGCGCCGCGTGCGGACAGCCGTACCTCGTGCGGTATGAGATGCGGCCGTTGTCGCGCGATAGTTTGCTTGACCGTTGGGACATGTGGCGCTACGCTCCGCTCTTGCCTCTGCGGGCAGGCGAGGAGCCCGTCACTCTCGGCGAAGGAACCACCCCTCTTCGGGAGTTGCCTGCATTGGCCGCTGAACTCGGCATCCGGCGGTTCTGGGTCAAGGATGAAGGTCTCAATCCCACCGGGTCCTTCAAGGCACGTGGTATGAGTGCCGCTGTCACGCGCGCACGTGCGCTCGGAGTGGCTGGTTTCACCGTGCCTACAGCGGGGAATGCCGGTGCAGCCCTGGCTGCGTACGCGGCGGCTGCAGAATTGCCCGTGAGAGTCTACGCACCGGAAGCTACCCCGTCCGCGATTTTGGAAACCATTCGGGCGTTGGGCGCTCAGCTTGTCACGGTCCCGGGTCACATTGGAGATGCGGGAAAGGCAGCGCGAGCGGATGCCGCATCGAGCGGCTTCTTCGACATGTCAACGCTGCGAGAACCGTATAGAATCGAGGGGAAGAAGACGATGGGGTTGGAGCTCGCCGAGCAGCTTGGCTGGCGCTTGCCGGATGCCATCATCTATCCCACTGGCGGTGGCACCGGACTCATCGGCATGTGGAAGGGCTTCGCCGAAATTCGCGACTTGGGCTGGCTCGGCGATACGGTGAGAATGCCGCGCATGATCACAGCTCAGGCGGATGGTTGCGCCCCTATCGTGCGAGCGTTCGCGGCTGGCGATGATCGTGCGTTGCCGTGGGAGAACCCCGAGACGTACGCAAGCGGACTTCGAGTTCCCGGTCCGCTTGGAGATCGCCTTATACTTCGCGCCTTGCGTGAGAGCCGCGGTGATGCGGAGTCCGCGAGTGAAAGCGAAATTTCGGCTGCAACCAGGCAACTCGCTCATGCAAGCGGAGTCGATGTCTCTCCCGAAGGCGGCTGCGCGCTTGCTGTGTGCAAGCGCTTGATCGGCGCGAACCGGCTCGCGCAGAACTCTGAGGTAGTGATCTTCAATACGGGGAGCGGGGCAGGGTACAGGTAAGAACCACGGACGAGGGATGCGGGAGGAGGGTCGATCGCTCGCAGGGAAACAATGGCGCGTACGGCAAACATCTAATACGATTACTGGCTCGTAACCCTTGTCCGTGGTGTCCACAGCTTCCTCCTCCCGCCTTCCGCCTCCCTGTCGTTCATAATGCCTTCAGCAATTCTCGACCCCTTTAGCGGGATCGCCGGCGACATGATGCTGGGCGCGCTCATCGATGTTGGACTGGATGCGGACTGGCTACGTGCACTGCCTGCACGTCTTGCGCTCGACCAGGTGACAGTGCGCATCGAAAGAGTCAAGCGCGGCGACATAAGTTGCGCCAAGGTTGACTTCGACATACCTCCGCAGCCCCATGGACGACATATTCGCGACATCAGGAATCTGGTTGACGTCGCGGGCGTGCCAGAGGGTGTGCGCGAGCGCAGCAATCGCGCGTTCACGGCGATCGCAGAATCGGAAGGGGAGATTCACGGTGTTCCGGCCGAGCGCGTTCACCTGCACGAGGTTGGGGCGGTCGATGCGATACTCGATATCGTTGGATCCATTTGGGGGCTGGAGCAGCTTGGGGTCGAGCGCGTGTATTGCGGTCCCATTGCGCTTGGCGATGGAACCGTGCGTGCCGCGCATGGCATACTCCCCGTACCGGCTCCCGCGACGCTCAAGCTGCTCGAGGGCCATCCGGTTCGGCCTGGTCCTGAGGGAGCAGGGGAGCTCGTAACCCCGACCGGAGCGGCGCTCGTGCGCGTACTGTCGGCAGGGCCGCCACCTGCCCAGTATGTGCCCGTACGGAGCGGTTTCGGCGCTGGGACCAAGGACTTCAAGGGTCGTGCGAATGCGCTTCGTATCGTTATCGCGGAGGTCGACTCGGACCGCGGAGCGGTGCGCACCGAAGAAGTTGTCCAGCTCACAGCCGACATCGATGACATGGAGCCCGAAGCGCTCGCGGCCGCGGCAGACTCACTCCGAACAGCTGGAGCGATGGATGTGGTTACAGTTCCCATTGTAATGAAGAAAGGTCGTTTGGGGAGCCGACTCGAGGTTCTGGTAAAGCCGTCGGACAGCCGGCGTATGGAAGATTTGGTGCTCCAAATCACAACGACGATCGGCGTCCGCCGCGCACGCATCCAGCGCAGCGTTCTGGCCCGAGAGGTGCTGACTGTTGGCATTCCGGGCGAGGAGATTCGCGTAAAAGTCGTCGGGCTACCGACCGGAGGAGTGCGAGCGAAGCCGGAGTTTGCCGATGTCGCGAAAGTAGCTTTGGCTAGCGGAAGAAGCGTCGACAGCGTGTCACGACAGGCGCGCGAGATGGCGGAACGGCTGGTAATGGCGGGGGTATCCCGTGCTGACCCTCGAACTACGTAACCTAATAAGGAGATACGAGATGATCGCTTGGCGAAAGGCCGCAGTTTCGTCGGTCGCTCTCACGATGATTGCGGGAGCCCCGGTGCTGGCCCAGGATAACAAATGCGAGATTGATTTCGGCGGTGCGTATCAGTTGACATCCGCGAACCAGTATCTCGCGAAAGGACAGAGCGGCAAGGCGGATGAGCAGCCGAGGCACATGCGAAACGCCGTGGAGGTGTTGACGAAGGATCCGGGTAAGGTGAAGAATCAAACCGCCAGAAATTTCATACTGGGGCAGGCGCTCACCTGGTGGGCGTTGCGGCCCGGCTCAGCCTCGGTGGTTCGTCGCGCTGATATTGGTTACAAGTCAAATCCGAGCGACATGATCGATTTATATGCGGCGATCGATACGGCCTTTACTGCCGTGGAGACGAGTCAGCCCGGCTGCGCTTCGGAGACGAAAAGGTTTAGAAGCCAGATCTGGACGCCGTCTGTGAATGCCGCTGCCGCATTCATCAATTCGGACCAGCTCGACTCTGCCGATGCCGCCTTGAACCGGGCGATGAGGATATGGCGCGGGTCACCTCTGCCGTACTACTACAAGGCTGTGATATTGCAAAAGCGGAACGACGTTCCAGGCGCAACGACAGCCTTTCTGGAAGCTGTGCGCCAGATCCCGGCGGACATGGCAGCGAAAGATTCGAACATGATGCAGATTCGGCAACAGTCGATTTACAACGCGGCACTGTTTCTCCAGAGACAGGCCGATGATCTCCAGGGTGAAGCAAAGACAGCGAAATTGAAGGAGGCCGCTGCGCAGTTCAAGGCATACGTGGACGAGTACCCTCAGGGACCCAGCGTATCCAACGCGCGCATAGGCCTGGCGCGCGCGCTGGGCGCCTCGGGTGACACGGCCGCGGTTGCCAGTACTTTTGCCCCGATGCTGGAGAATCCGTCCAATTACTCTGACATCCAGCTCTTCGAGGCGGGTACCGCAGCCTTCCGCGCCGAACGAAAACTAGATGCAGCGAAGCTGTTCGAATACGGGCTACAACAGAATCCGTACTATCGCGACGCGCTGTATAACCTAACAAACACGTATCTCGCGACGGAACAGTACGACAAGATGCTTCCTGTTGCGCGTAAGCTCGTCGAGACCGATCCGAATTATCCTGACAACTGGCGTCTCCTCGCGGGTGCCTATCAAAGGCTATCGGCGAAGGCCGATCCCAAGACCAAAAAGGCGCAGCTTGATTCGGTTGTGAAGTATCACGAACGCTATCAGAAGGCGACTGAAAAGGTCTCATTTGTCGGGTTTGTCCACGCGGGTGCAAAACATACACTTACTGGCACAGTCGAGAACCTGACCGAAAAACCGGCTTCGTACACGATTACTTTCGAGTTTCTGGATAAGGAAGGAAAGGTTGTCGCGTCGCAGAACGCGCCTGTTTCCGTCCCGGCGAAGGGAAAGACGGACTTCACGGTAGAGGTGTCCCAGCCTGGTATCGTAGCATTCAGGTACAAGCCAATAGTTTGAGCTCCTGCCTGTCGCGAAAGCCCGCCCGTCGTCAGGGCGGGCTTTTCGCATCCATGAAGCCACCAGAAGTCGATTGCTTTCACGCTGTTACTCAGATAGAAAACCTGCCGCGACGAATTGCGGCCAAATGACGATGTTTTCTTGCCTTCCACCGCCTAACCTCCTAAGTTACTTGACCCGATTGCAGCCTTGAAGCACGCTGTAATCTGCAGTTGCGCCGGTACCAGTGAGGTAGTGCCGCGCCGTGTTCTCAATAGTCCAATCCCGGAATGATCCGCGTCCTCAAAGTCGCCTCTGAAAGCCTGGCCGAACAACTCGGGATACTGCCTGGTACCGAGCTGCGAGCGGTGAACGGGCGGGAACTGGATGACTTCCTTGATTGGGAATTTCTAACCGCAGACGAAGATCTTTCCATCGAAGCGCGCATGCCCGATGGTGACGAGATCATTTTTGATATTGAGCGAACGGGCATCGAACCCATTGGTATTGAGCTCGAGCCTCCGCGCATTCGCCGGTGCGCCAACCGCTGCGAGTTCTGCTTTATCGAGGGGCTTCCCAAGGGACTTCGCCGCTCTCTGTACGTTCGGGACGATGATTACCGGCTTTCATTTGCCTACGGCAACTTTGCCACGTTGTCGAACATGAAAGGCAAGGATATCGCCCGCATTCTCGAGTATCGGCTGTCGCCTCTGTATATCTCCGTACACGCAACTCCCTGGGAAGCGCGAAAAAGTTTGCTGAACAATCCGCGCGTCCCTGACATTCTGGAGCAGCTCACCGTGCTCGCCGCGGGCGGTATCCAGTTTCATTGCCAGATGGTGATCGTTCCCGGACTCAACGATGGGGACGTACTCGAGCAGTCGCTCTCCGACCTTTGGCAGCTTGGAAGTGCTGTTCTCTCCGTGGCCCTGGTGCCGGTTGGGGTAACGCAGTTCTCGCATCTGTACACGGGTGCTTCGATGAACTCGGCGAATGCGAATCGCATACTCGCTCGTGTGGAATTCTGGGAGGAACGCGCCCTCGAAGAGCGCAGTGACCGTTGGGTGTTCGGATCCGACGAGCTTTATCTCCTCGCCGAGCGTGACCTGCCGACTGCGGAGCACTACGGTGACTTCGTACAGGTTGAAAACGGTGTCGGCGCCGTAGCGGCTTTGCGCGCACGCGTCCGTGCGGGCGTTTCGGAGCTCCCACGCCTCGATGGCTTGCGTATTGGCGCGGTAACAGGCACTTCGATGGCTCCGCTCATGCCCGAGCTACTCGAAGCTCTCTCGGAGGCGACTGGCGCACACTTTCAGCTGATAGTAGCCGAGAACTCATTGTTCGGGCCCACCACCACAACAGCCGGCTTGCTTGTCGGGGCGGACATACGCCGGGTTCTTGAAAACCGCGACGCCGACCTCGATTTGGCTCTCATCCCTGCCGAGTGTCTTAACGACGACAATCTGTTTCTCGATGACCAAAGCTTCTCCGATCTTTGCGCCGTGATCTCCATACCGATTTTTCCCTCGTACGACTTTCTTGACGTCTTAGGTGGCGCATCAGTGAGGACGAATGGCTTGCCCGTGCTTCTGAAGGTGGCTTCGTGAACGTGCCTGTGGTGGCGCTGGTTGGCCGTCCGAATGTTGGCAAGTCCGCTCTTTTCAACCGCATTGCTGGTGGTGACGCGGCCATTGTCAGTGAGGAAGCGGGCACAACTCGGGACAGGCATTTCACTCGCGCGGAATGGAACGGACGTGCCTTCTGGCTCGTGGATACCGGGGGGATAACGGAAGACCCGCGCGTCCCGATGGATATCGAAATCAGGCGACAGGTAGATCAGGCGATTGCGGAAGCTGATCTCCTGCTTTTGGTAGTCGACGCTCGCGTGGGACTTCACCCGCAGGACTCGCGAGTGGTCGACATGCTTCGTGCCGCGAGAAAGCCCTGGCTCCTGATTGCAAACAAGGTCGATGATCCTCAGTCTGTCGATTTTTACGAGTTTTATTCCCTCGGCGCTGGCGATCCCATCCCGGTATCCGCTCAGAACGGTCGCAATAGTGGTGACTTTCTCGATGCGGTGGTCTCCAGTTTTCCGCCGGCTGAGGTTGCCGAGGATGCCTCACTCCGCGTCGCTGTCATCGGACGTCCGAACGTCGGTAAGTCGTCGTTCATTAACAAGCTGCTCGGCGAGGAACGCCTGGTCGTCGCTGCGGAAGCGGGTACCACGCGCGACGCGATCGATACACCGTTTCGGTATCACGGACGTGAATTCGTATTCGTCGACACCGCTGGATTGAGGCGACAATCCAAAATCGATGACGGCATCGAATTCTATTCATCGCTCCGAACGCGGCGCGCGATCGACCGTGCCGACATCTGCGTTTTGCTGATCGATGCGGTTGACGGGCTACACAATCAGGACTTGAAGATTGCGACGCTCGCATGGGAAAACGGACGAGCACTCATAGTCATCGTGAACAAGTGGGACCTGAAGGAAAAGGAATCCAAGACGGCGGCGCACTTCGAGAAGGAGATGGAGGAGAAGGCTCCGTACTTTCGTTTCATCCCTTTTCTTTTTACCTCTGCGTTGACAGGACAACGCGTACATCGCGTGCTGGATCTCATTCTCACTGTGGAACAGGAGCGCCACAAGCGGATTTCCACGTCGCAAGTGAATACGCGGCTGGAGGAGCTGGTGGCGCGTCGGCAGCCACCACAGGCTGCCGGCCGCGAGATCAAGCTGTTGTACGCGACCCAGGTGGAAACGGCGCCGCCCACCATTGCCGTTTTTGGAAACCATCCGGAGTTGGTACAGGAGCACTATGTGCGCTACCTGCATAACGGATTTCGGGAGGCGTGGGGATTTACGGGAAACCCGTTACGGATACTCATGCGTCGCCGCGCGGCGTAAAGTGAACGTCGGTTGCTGATGCACCCGCTCGTCGGCGTCTTTGTCGCCTACCTGCTTGGTTCCATCCCCGCCGCCTTCATCGCCGGAAAACTGCGGGGTATTGATCTTCGAGACCACGGCTCCGGAAACCTCGGTGCCACCAATGTGTTTCGAGTACTGGGCGCCAGGACTGGCGCGATCGTAATGGCGTTCGACCTCGCCAAAGGCGCTCTTCCCGTGTACTTCCTTCCGGGATTGACGGGCGTGGAGCTGCGTGGATGGTGGGCGATCGGCTATGGCATCGCCGCGATCATCGGTCACGTGAGACCCGTGTATTTACTGTGGAAGGGAGGAGGGAAGGGAGTTGCAACTTCGGCTGGTGTCTTTCTAGCCCTCACGCCCATCGCAATGAGCGTCACGACCGCAATATGGATCGCTGTCCTGCTTCGGTCAGGATACGTCTCGCTAGCCTCGTTAGTCGCCGCATTGGTACTCCCTGTGGGAGTTCTCATAGCCGAAGGGTTCGACTCTCCGCTTTTCTATGTATCCGTGTTGGTCGCTGTTTTCGTGGTCTGGACTCACCGCGCCAATATTGGAAGGCTGAGGCGCGGTGAGGAGAGTCGCTTCGGCGGCAGGAAGAACGCGGCGTGACACGTTGCGCGGTGATTGGTGGAGGCGCATGGGGAACGGCGCTGGCCGATCTGCTCGCGCGCAACGGGCACGCGGTGACGCTCTGGGCGTACGAGTCCGCCGTCGTGGAATCCGTCAACGGCGCGCATGAGAATCCGACGTTTCTTCCTGGCGTATCGCTGCACTCCTCGCTGGCGGCCACAGCTTCGCTCGACAGCGCAGTCAACGAGGCGGATCTGATCACTTTCGTTGCTCCGTCACACGTCCTCCGGGATATATGCCGACGCGCCTCGGGTTCGCTTCGAACTGGAGCAGTCATCGTTGTTGCAACCAAGGGAATCGAGCGCGGAACCCTCGCGCTCATGACTGACGTAGTGCGAGCGGAGATTCCTGCTGCACGAGTCGTAGCGCTATCCGGCCCGAGCTTCGCTGCGGAAGTGGCGTTACACCAGCCCACAGCGGTGGTTGCCGCAAGCGAAGACGACATTGCCGCGGCGCGCGTGCAGCGCGCGTTCAGTTCCGATGCCTTCCGGGTCTACACTCACTCCGACGTGATCGGGGTGGAGGTTGGCGGCGCGCTCAAGAACGTCATCGCCGTCGCTACAGGAATCGCAGAGGGGCTGGGACTTGGCTACAATCCGCGCGCGGCGCTGATCACGCGGGGTCTGGCTGAGATGACCAGGCTGGGCGTCGCGCTGGGAGCGTCGCCGCTGACCTTCGCGGGACTCGCGGGTATGGGTGATCTGGTCCTCACCTGCACGGGAGCCCTGAGCCGAAATCGAGCGGTCGGAGTGGAAGTGGGGAAGGGAGCCGCGCTTGCGGATGTGCTCGCCGGCCGTCAAACAGTGGCGGAAGGAGTGGTGACGACCCAGAGCGCCAATGCACTCGCAGTCAGGGAACGCGTCGACATGCCAATAGTCGCTGCCGTGCATGGAATTCT
>JACDCM010000575.1 GCA_013817545.1 Gemmatimonadaceae bacterium
GTCTCACTTCCCCATAAGATCGTTGCCCCTCGCGCGCAGACGTTCGGAAAGCCGCACGCGCAAGCGCCGAGAGTCTTATGGGCGAGTAGACGGGAAGCTGTTGCCTCGGAATCACGGGATGTAGCGGACTATCCTGGGGCCCAGCATGTTCGCCACAGACTCGGGTAGTTTCTGCCACATGCGTGGACCCCAGGAAAAAGCACCGTCGTCTGGCGAGGGTGTTTTCGCTCCGGCGACGCTGGATTGGGCATACCACCAAAGCGGCTGGTCTCGGCCCCCCCATTGGCGCTTGAACTTGTGTGTTCCGCTTCCGGGGGTGCAACGACCGAAATTGTAGACGCGAACTTTCTGCTGAATAGCACGCTCCATGAAGCTCCAGTAGACGAGCATATTGGGAGCGATTTTGCTATGCTCCCGCAGCGAGGATGCCCACGTCATTTCGAACTCGCGACCCCAAAGAAAGCCGGCACCACAGGCTACGGGTTTGTCACCAAGGTACGCGCATCCGAACCAGGCGTCGTGAGGGAATTCCGAAGCGATAGACCTGAAAAGCCGGAGTGATTGGGTCGGCGTTCCCAAGTCACGCATGTGCTTCGAAAAGACCTCGAAGAAGGGCTCGACCTGCTCCGGCCCGAATCTCACCGTCACGCCTTCCTTTTGCGGACGGCGAACCTGGCTTCGTACCTTTGCATCGAGACGCTTCCATAGTACGTCGGCATCGTCATCCGGAAGATCGAGGAGAACGGTGATTTTGCGGTGTGATACGGGAAGCTCGATGGGCAAGGTGGTGGAACTGCGAAGTTCCAGTAACTTGACGCCATCCCGGCGGGCAACATCGCCAGCATGAGCGACAAGGGCGCGCACCGACTCATCGTCGCCCAAAGGGCCGCCGTAGTTGAGAAAGGGCATGGAAACGAGAAAATGCCCAAAAACGACGCTGCGAACCCGCACCAGCGGAAGAACGCCGCTCAGACCTCCGGACTCATTTCGTGCGGCGAGATAGATGCACTGGTGGCCGAGCGCGCCTTTCATTACTTGCCGCCAACCGTGCAGGTGAAAATGCGTCCAACCGGATTGCCCGCGTACGAACTCGTCCCACTCGGAGGATGGCCCCCTGAACGCTTCGATGCGGGCCGTCATGCGGGCGCGAACGGCCACGCGGATCCGATGGCCGGATCGGCGAAGCCCGCGAACCTTTCCGCAACCGAGGTGAACTTGAACTCATCCAGGAGCCGCTCCATCGCGGGCAGCGACCGGGTGAGACCGCGGTAGTGCCGGACCCTGGTCAAGAATGGGACAGCGATACGCGGCTGACCGGGGTCGACCTCCCACGGATGAATGTAGAACATGCCGGGTATTCCCCGGTCGGCGTGCTGCCGAAACGCTCTCCGAATGAGCGCGAAGGGGAATTGTCGCAGATAGCCTCCTCCCGCAGCCGGAATGCGCATGCCCGCAAGCATCGTCGTCGCTGGAGGAAGTTCGTACAGCGTACCCGAGGGTCGCCGGATCAGGTGCGGAACCGCCGGAGCGCCGGGATATCCGTAACCTGATCGGTGGATGGGGAAAAGACTGGAGTCGTAGCGGTAGCCTTCTTCGATTAGAGTATCCAGCGCCCACTCGCGCCCGGGAACAATGGAGAAGGAAGGCGCGCGATAACCAATCACAGGCTGGCCACACAGATCCTCGAGAAGTCTTTTCGACGAGCGCACGTCCTCTCGAAAAGCGTCCGGCGTGGTCATTGTGACGCGGGTATGCCACCACCCGTGGGAAGCAACCTCGTGTCCGGCAGACGCGATGCGACGGACGACGTCCGGGTGCTTTGCCGCTACCCAGCCGAGCGTGAAGAACGTTCCCCTGGAATCATGCCGTGCGAGCAAGTCGAGCAGGATCTCCACGTTGCGTGCCACACGGCTGGGCTGTCCATCCCAACTGCTCCGCGGGACGTGGTTCTCGAAGGAGCTAACCTGAAAGTGCTCCTCAACATCGACCGTGAATAGATGCGCGGTCGTCGTCGGTAAAGTGGGAGTCAGGCTGGCCGGTAGTTGCTGCATTAAACGTGGTTGGCGATGTGAGGCAAAAGGAAAACAAGCGATCAATTGCACAGGCACAAACTGGCATTGGAGCGGGCGCAGCCTGCTCGTCAGCTACCGGTGCGTTACGCATTTATGGAACCGGCCTGTACGGACCCTAATGACAGAAAAGATG
>JACDCM010000199.1 GCA_013817545.1 Gemmatimonadaceae bacterium
GTACAGGGTACGCCGATAGCCGACGATGTCCTTACCGTCACCGCAGACTCCGCTTCGTGCAGGGATTGCCATTTCCACTGTGCCGTTTTGGGTTGCGGCTACGCGCGTTGCGATCGACTGGGCGTGGAGCAGTGACGGAACAAGGACGGCCAGCGTCGCCGCAAGAGCTGGCATCGCTCGCAGAGCCGGACGCCTTTTGATGGTGAGGGATTGCATCATTGGTTGATTATCTCCAGCAGAAGTTTCTTTACACGCGGATCGTTTTGTTGGCCGAGCCAGAAAATCGCCTTCTTGCGCGACTCGCGATTCCTGTCGTTCCGCGCAATGTCGATCAGCTTGTCAGTTGCGACGGTCTCCTTGCGGTCTGAGAGCACCCAGATGAGTTGTTCACGCATTTCCTGGTCTGAAAGACCTTCGTAGAGATTGATGAGATCACTCACCGCCGACACGTTCTGTCCCGCCCAGAAAAGCGCCTTCTTGCGTACTTCCAACTGTTGTTTCTCATCTTTCACAATCGACAATAACCACGTTCTGACATCGGCGGACTCGATTTGAGCGGCAGACTGGATGAGCGTTTCTCTCAGCCGCTCGCTGGTAAGCTTTGGATACAGGGAACGGAGAAAGACGCCATCTTCCCGCGATCCCGAATGGTGACCGATTGCGAAGATCGCTATGGACCTCAGCTCCTCGGTCATGCTCCCGCTTTCGGCAATCCCGCGCAGCAGCACCCGCGCCCGGGAACTCTCGTGCTGCGAAAGGGCGAAGATGGCTTTTTCCTGAATGTCTCCGTCCCTTGTGTTGCGCAGAATTGAGTCGAGCACCGCAACCGCGCGGTCACCCGGCACCTCCGATAGCCAGAACACAGCTTGACGGCGCACCTCGGCATCCGGATCGGAGCCGATAACCTTGACCAGGAGCTCCCCTCCCTCCTCCGTATTTGTCTGTGCGACGAGAAAGACGGCCTTCCGGCGAAGCGCTATGGAACAGGCGTCACGGCGCGCGAGAACTTCCTTGAGAATGGGGAGAGCCTGGTCCGCGTCCATCTGCTGAAGCGCGTTGAGAGCGGCGATCCGCATGTCGTCATCATCGTCATCCGAGGCGCATTTCAACGTCGCGCGTTCGGCGTCCCGCATAATCTGCCTTCCGGCGCCCTCATCACCGCTTCTGGCAAGCTCTCCACGAATTCGAACGAGTAGCGCCTGAGCATCCCGGAGCGTGCTCGACTTCGGGTACCGCTTGCTCTGGGCCTCCAGCGCCCGCACCGCAGCATCCAGATCGCCGTCGTTGGTGCCGCGACGGTACAGAGCGAAGGCCTGCCAATAGAGAGCATCGCCAGCGTATTCAGATTTCGGGAAGCGCTCCGTTACCTGTCGGAAAAGGGCAGCGGCGCGTCCGTACTCGCCACGATTCATCGCGGATCGCGCGGCGCGGTAAAGCGAGTCGGCTGGATCTTCGGGGTGCATCACCTCGACGTCGGAGCGCAACGAGTGCGGTGCGCGGTGTTCGGTGTTCGGTGTTCGGTTGGCAGGGCGCGGGATTCGGTTCGCGGTTGCGGCGCTGGCTACCGAGCACTGGGCACCGGGCACCGAACACCGCTCTCCTTGCGATTGAGCCTCGGAATGCCACACCGAAAGCGTGGCAACTAACGCGATTGTAATCTTGTTTCGCACGACGATTCTCCTAGATACCGGCCGGAACCGATCCGGCGGGAATAGCGCTTCGGAGCCGCGGCAGCACATTTCGCCACTCAACGGCCTCATTGATCATTTCTACTTCCTGTCCCGCTCGCCGAGAGCCGAGCTGCGCTATTTGCGCAAGCACAAGCTCCAGGTCCTTCAACAGCCTTTTCAGACGCTGATCATCACCGGCGGGCGAATCGAGCAGCAGGCGAGTAGTGCCCAGGAGGTCTGTCGCCCAAACTGACAGCTGATCGTCCATAACGCGTCCTCCCTCCGCCTCAGCGCGGAACGAAGTCAGCAGCACCTCCATCTGTGTGAGGTGCTGAACTGCGGCTACCTGATAAGCGGACGGGGTAGCACGTTCGCGCATGGCGGCTGCGGGGTCATCGCCAGGCTGGGGTGAGCGCCCGCCAGCTGCGGCTTCAGCCTCACGGGCGGGCGGGGATCCCGCGTTTTTCGGTAAGGCGCTCGCTACCGTGCCCTGTTCAGCAGCTTGCCCACGCTGAGAGTGTCCGGCCACGTCGCCGCGATCGGCGCCCTGCCATTTTCCCAACCCGAAGCCTATCAATAGTGTCGCCGCTATGCCGGTGCTCCACCGCAACCAGTCCCTTTGCGGACGCCTCAAGGGCGTGATCTTTTTGTCGTTGCTTTCCAGAACCGAGGCGGCCTGAGGGCCGGCGGCGCTCCCCACCTGCTCTGCCCGTCTCTGCCGCACCGCATCCCACATCGCCTCGCGCGGTGTTTGTGGTGGCGCGTTGTAGCTCTGAGCTGCGTCGCGCAGCATGTCGTCGAACCGGTCGTTGTCTGTCATACTGCCCATTCCCCCGCGAAATCAGCGAGTGCCACGCGAAGCTTGGCGCGTGCGCGGCTGAGATTCGCCTTGGACGTGCCAGTTTCGACACCGAGCGCGACACCAATTTCTTCGTGCGTGTAACCTTCGATGTCGTGCATGACGAATACGGTGCGGTATCCTTCCGAGAGTGCGTCGATGGCCAGCTTGAGCTTCATCTTGAGATCAGGTTCTGCCAGTCGTTGCGTGACGCCCATTGTGCCTGCTTCCTCGAGATCGACTTCACGGAGACGAATGCGCTTGCTCTTTCGCAGCCCGTTGAGACTCACCGAAACTGCAATCGTGTGGAGCCAGGTAGAGAACGCCGAGTGACCCCGAAAATCGGCGAGCCGCTGAAACGCGCGAATGAACGTGTCCTGCGTGAACTCACGAGCGAGGTCGTCGTCGCCAGCCAACCGGTAAGCCAAACGGTAGATACGGTCGACGTGCGCGTCATACAGCGCGCGTTCGGCAGCCGCATCGCCGGCGAGTACTCTGGCGATCAGTTGGCGTTCATCCACCTAGTCTCGAGGCTCTGAAAGTCTGTCGATACGAACTTGCACCTGTGACACAGGGAGGGCGGGAAGGGTTGCGTGGCACAACCTTGCTACTTCGCGCGCGGGCTCGAGACCCGCAAACAACCGACCCCAAAGACTGGCACTGGGACCGCGATCGGCAACAACTATGCGACTGACACCAACTACCCGTCGACCATCGGATTACGTGCCATGCCGGACTAGCATTAGCCGCGGCCTTTAGCAGTTCTCAGTCGCGCGAGTCAGTGACCAGAAGGACGTTTCTTGAAATGGCTTTAATTCCACACGTCACTCCGGCGGCCAGTTCGCAAGAACCATGAGACAGCATCAGCGGTGACGAGAACGGCGCCCATCGCGAGTGCGTGAGCCGGCGAGCGCGACGTCGAAGGCTTCTATTGGCTCTCCCCCTCCGCTCAAAGCGTGACCTCTATGCTTCCAAAGGCATCGCTCACAACATCTGACCAGAGCGCACCGGCAATCCCGGAACGGACAAGGTCTTTCATGAGCGCCGACACCGCGTTCGCGAGGGTCAGGAGATCAGTAGGAATTCAAACCGTGCCGTCCTACAATCTCCCCATTTTCCTCGCCAACGCGTCTATCACACCATTCACAAATTTCGCGCTCTGCGGACTTCCGAACCGCTCCGCCAGCTTGACCGCTTCCTGAATCACCACGCGTGGTGGCGTCTCCCCACCCATAAGCTCTGCAGCCGCCAATCGAAGCACGGATCTCTCAATTACACCCAGCCGCTCCAGGCGCCAATTGGTTGTGATTTCACGAAGAGTCGCATCGATCTCCTTACCGCTCTTGACGACTGTGTTCACAATCTTTCCTGCGCGCGCGCGCTCTGTCGGCGCGACCCTCAGGTCGTCCCATAGCCGCTCCGCTACACGTTCGAGTGGTTGCCCATCTCTGAGATCCCAGGCGTACAGCGCCTGAAGCGCCCGAGCCCGTGACCGGATCTCACTCTTCCGGTGCTGCATCCAGTCGGTCGAAAAGGTCCGCCATCTCGAGTGCGGCAAGCGCTGCGTCCCAACCCTTGTTACCGAACTCCCCTCCGGCGCGCGCTTCCGCCTGCGCAAAAGTGTCGCAGGTAAGCAGACCGAAACCGATAGGGGCGTCGAATTCCGCACTCGCGTTCGCCAGACCGCGCGAAGCTTCGCCGGCCACGTAATCGAAGTGCGGCGTCTCGCCTCGAATCACCGCGCCAACAGCGACGACTGCGCGGTATCGATCGGTTACCAGTAGACGCCTCGCGCCAAAGGGAAGCTCCCATGCGCCAGGCACCCAGACGACGTCAACATCATCGAACGCGACGCCGTGACGGGTGAGCGCGTCCAGCGCGCCATCAACCAGCCGTTGGGTGATCGTCTCATTGAACCGGCTCGCGACAATGGCGAAACGCCCGCTGGCACCGGAGGGTGAACCAGAAAATTCCGGCATCAGTGCGAGAACAGATGGCCGAGCTTCGATCGCTTTGCGTCGAGGTAATCGCGATTATCCGGTGTGACCGGACCCTGGATGCGGACGCCTTCGTCCACTCTGAGACCATATCCTTCCAGTCCAACCAGCTTTTTCGGGTTGTTGGTCATGGGACGGATGGACTTGAGGCCGAGGTCCAGGAGGATTTGCGCGCCAATTCCGTAATTGCGCAGATCAGGCTTGAAACCGAGCCGCTCATTTGCCTCCACGGTATCGATGCCCGCGTCCTGTAATTCGTAGGCCTTGAGTTTGTTCAGGAGTCCGATGCCCCGCCCTTCCTGATCCAGGTAAACCACCACCCCACGCCCCTCTTCGGAGATCATGTCCATTGCCGCGTGGAGCTGCCACTGGCAGTCACAGCGGCGCGATCCGAAAACATCTCCAGTGAGACACTTGGAGTGCATCCGCACCAGCACGTTCTCTCCGTCACCTACATCGCCATGCACAAGCGCGACGTGCTCGTGGATGTCCACATCGTTGCGATATCCGATGATACGCCAGTCTCCGCTCTCCGTTGGGAGCCTCGCCTCCGCGACGCGATGCACGAGGCGTTCGGTACGGAGCCGGTGCGCGACTACTTGCGCGACGGTAATGAAAGTGAGTCCGTGCTCTTCCGCGAAGCGCTCGAGCTGGGGCCGGCGGGCGGGGGCGCTATCGTCGTCATTGAGTATCTCGCAAATGACACCTGCCGGATACAGACCCGCAAATCTCGCGAGGTCCACTGCAGTCTCGGTGTGACCTACCCGCTGCAGTACGCCGCCCTCGCGAGCGCGCAGAGGAAAAACGTGTCCGCCCCGTCGCAGGTCGGACGGTAGCGTGGCAGGATCGACGGCAACCTGAATCGTCTTGGCACGGTCTGCGGCTCCGACACCTGTGGTAACCCCGAAACGATGCGCGGCATCGATGCTTACCGTAAAAGCGGTACGGTAGCGGTCCCGGTCTTCATCAGCTTGCGCGGGCAACCCAAGATGATCGCAACGTTCGGGTGTGAGCGCGAGACAGATCTGGCCGCCCGCTCGCCTGATGAGAAAATGGATCTTGGCCGGCGTTACGAGCTGCGCCGCACAGATGAGATCGCCTTCATTCTCCCGATCCTCATCATCGGCCACGATTATGAACTTGCCGGCGCGGATATCCTCGATCGCCTGCTCGACGGTCCCGAATTGCATGCTATTCCCGTTCCCGCGCGAGATACGGAGCTACGAGACGCTGCACATACTTTCCTATAATGTCTCCCTCCACGTGAATCCGCTGGCCTGGCTTGAGATCACCGAGCGTCGTGTGCGCGCGGGTGTACTCTATGATGGAAACCTGCACCACTCCTGCCGCGGGCAATTCGTTGACTGTGAGACTTACTCCATCGATGCAAACAGAGCCGTGCGGAACCATTAGCTCGAGCAGATCATCGGTAAGTTCTACATCGATGAGAAGCGCGTCCTGCTCCCATTCAATTCCCTTGACCACTCCGACACCGTCCACATGTCCCTGAACCATATGACCACCAAAGCGGTCACCCAGCCGCATCGCCCGCTCGAGGTTTACTGCAGTGCCTTCGTGCCAATCCCCTAATGTTGTGCGGCCCAGCGTAGTCACGACGGCGGCGACCGTAAACCAGCCGGCACCATGCTCGCGCACCGTCAGACAGGCTCCGTTCAGTGCTATGCTCTCGCCCTTCATCAGTCCTGCGTAGGCCGATCGAACGCGAAACTCTGTTCCCGCATCCGTCGCGCTCATACTCTCGATGTGTCCGACCTGCTCTATCAGCCCCGTAAACACTAGGCAGTTGGTGGCGCGTACACAGTCATTGCATCACCTCCAATAGTACGCTGTTCAACGATCCTGAACCGGGAAGCGGTAGCAAGACTGCTGCCCGATGTTCGCGCAAACGCGCCAATCGCGCCGGCCCCCAGAATGACCGGCGCCTGAAAGATAACCAGCCGGTCCACGAGCGTCGTATCGAGCAAGGCGCCGGCGAGACGAGCACCGCCTTCAACGAAGATTGAACGCACCTGAATTCTTCGTAACTCACGCAGGGCTTCCGCGAGAGACACAGCACGCAACACCATTATGCCGGCCTTCTCCAATTCCGAGGCGCGAGAAGGGCTGACCGATGCAACGATAACGATTGTGGGAGTGCTCCGAGCGGTACTCGCAAGAGCTGATGTTAGCGACAGCCGCGCGTGACGGTCGAATACGATTCGGCGCGGTGGGACGCGCGGCGCTGGCGCATCGCGAACGGTAAGAGACGGATCGTCAGCGATCGCGGTGCCTACTCCTACGGCGATTGCGTCATGACCAGCGCGGAGGTGATGCACCTCTCGGCGCGATGCCTCGCCGGTAATCCATCGGGAGTTGCCATGCGCATCCGCAATCGCGCCGTCGAGCGAGAGGGCCAGCTTGAGCGTTATCCATGGCCGCTCAGAGTGGAGTGCGTGGAAAAAGGGTGCGTTCAGCTCGCGCGCTGCCTCCTCTTCGACGCCGTCCAGTACAGTGATTCCCCGTTCTGCCAGTCGGGCGAGTCCGCCGGCCGCCTCGGGGTTGGGGTCACGCGTGGCGCAGACTACGCGCGCAACTCCAGCCGCGATCAGGGCGTCAGTACACGGCGGCGTTTTCCCGGTGTGGGCACATGGTTCCAGAGTGACGAAGGTGGTGGCACCCCGCGCACGCTCGCCCGCGGCCGAAAGTGCGGCCACCTCCGCGTGATCTCCGCCAAACCGGGCGTGGTATCCCTCGCCTACGATCTCTCCGTCTCTAACGACGACGGCGCCGACCATGGGGTTCGGCGCCGTCTGTCCCCACCCCAAGCGGGCGAGTTCGAGCGCCCGGCGCATGAACGCGCCATCGCGCGACATGTCCGACCGCTCACCTGGCACTCAGGGCCTACCTTCCAAAACGAAACCC
>JACDCM010000576.1 GCA_013817545.1 Gemmatimonadaceae bacterium
CGCATTGTCATAGCAAGGGAGTTGTACTCCGAACGTGATCAGTAAACAGTGCACCCATCCGCACTCCGCAATCCGCAATCCGTTGTACAGTTAGGCTCGTAACAACAAATCGATCCAACCGCCCCCGAATTCCAATGCCATCGCGCACTCCATGAAAATTTTCGATACCATCAGCGAAATGGGGCACGAGCAGGTTGTGTTCTGCCACGATCCTGTTTCCGGCTACCGTGGCATCATCGCCGTTCACAGTACGGTTCTGGGACCAGCTCTCGGCGGCACACGATTCTGGAAGTATGAATCAGATGAGGCAGCGATCACCGATTCGCTCAGACTGTCGCGTGGCATGACCTATAAGAATGCAGTTGCGGGTCTCAACCTGGGTGGTGGCAAAGCGGTCATAATGGGAGACAACAAAACCACCAATCGCGAGATGATCTTTCGTGCTCACGGGCGATTCGTGGAAAGTCTTGGTGGCCGGTACGTCACTGCCGAAGACGTCGGGACGAGCACGATCGATATGGACTATGTGCACATGGAGACTGATTACGTCGCCGGCCTCGCGGGTCGCTCCGGCGACCCAAGCCCGGTCACTGCGCACGGCGTTTTCCGCGCCATTCAGGCGAGCGCCAGGTATCGCTGGGGATCCGACGAACTCGCGGGCAAGACTGTAGCGATTCAGGGTTGCGGCAATGTGGGCTTATATCTCGCAAAAGAGCTGGACGCTGCCGGCGCGCATCTGATTGTGTCGGACATCGACGCCGAGCGCGTGCGGCGAGTCGTTGATGCGTGCGGTGCCAAAGCCGTGGGTGCTGAAGAGATTTACGGAGTTACCGCGGACATCTTCGCACCCTGTGCGCTGGGCGGTATCATAAACGACGACACCATACCGAAGCTCAAGGTGGAGATCGTGGCAGGCGGCGCCAACAATCAGCTCCTGGAAGAGCGCCACGGAGTCGAGCTCGAGAAGCGCGACATCGTTTACGCTCCCGACTACGTGGCGAATTCCGGTGGAGTCATCAATGTGTATAGCGAGCTGGCGGGATGGGACGCCACTCGATCCTTACGTAAAGCCGATGAGATCTACCACACCATCCTCGGTGTTTTCGAGATCGCCAGGGCAGACAAGATTCCGACCTACGAGGCTGCTGACCGACTCGCGGAGCGGCGCCTGGCCACGGTGGGATCACTAATGCGGACATGGCCAAGCTGGCCGAACAAGGAGTAAGCCTGTGATTGCTCACGAAACAGTGCGACCTTCGATTTCCAGTTCACTTGTCCGCAATTCGCAATCCGCTATCCGCAATCCGCAATCATCTTCATGAATCCCAGGGAACGCATACCCATAGCCGCCGATCACGCGGGTTTCGAGATGAAGGAGAAATTGGAGCGCGTGCTCGAGGAGCTGGGATACGATGTGAAGGATCTGGGTACCGATACTGCCGATTCGAGCGACTACCCCGACTTCGCCCATCCGCTCGCGCAGGAGATTTCCAGTGGAGAGGCGAAGCGCGGCGTGTTGTTATGTGGAACGGGGCTGGGCATGTCATACGTCGCTAACAGGTATCCTGGTGTCCGGGCTGCGGTGGTGTGGTCGCGCGACATCGCCGAGCTGTCGCGCAGACACAATGACGCCAACATTCTGGTACTACCATCGCGCTGTATTTCGGATGAGGAGAGCGTGGCAATTCTGAAAACCTGGCTGGATACGCCATTCGAGGGCGGACGACACGAGCGCAGGGTCGACAAGATCGAGCGTCCCGCGGGGACTGCATGAGGCTGGACGATTTCGGGTACCGAGCGCCGAGCGCCGACCTCCGCAACGCTGACCCGGCAATCGCCGACGTCCTCGAGAGGGAGATGCGGCGCCAGGCGGAAGGGCTGGAGCTCATCGCCAGCGAGAACTTCGTCTCCCCTGCGGTACTGGACGCCATGGGTTCGGCGCTCACGAACAAGTATGCGGAAGGCTATCCCGGCAAGCGCTACTACGGCGGTTGCGAGGTCGTCGACATCGCCGAACAGCTTGGGATCGATCGGGCCAAGGCATTGTTCGGCGCCGAGCATGTGAACGTGCAGCCGCACTCGGGCGCGCAGGCGAATATGGCGGTCTATTTCGCTCTGATTGAAATTGGCGCAACGATCCTGGGAATGAATCTGTCACACGGAGGGCATCTCACGCACGGCTCACCGGTCAATTTTTCCGGC